>CAXTCL010000001.1:0-58976 GCA_964242035.1 uncultured Acetobacteraceae bacterium
TTTGAAAAAAAGAAGCAAAAAACTTTTGGTCCCTGTCGGCGGGTGCTGAAACAGCGCGCGACAGCGGACCAAAAGTTTTTTGGTCCTTTCTTTCAAAAAAGGACTGCTTGCTTCCTTGCAATCTAAGCAGCCCGCAGCACAAGAGTTGCCAACGGCGGCAACGTCAGGGCAAGCGACACGGCCATGCCATGAATGGCAACATCCTCCGCGTCGATCGACCCGCTGTTCCCCAAATTCGACCCGCCATAGACCGCCGCATCCGTGTTGACGATCTCCTGCCAGGCGCCGTGCTGCGGCACACCAACGCGGTAGCCGTAGCGCGGCATCGGCGTGAAGTTGCAGACCACCAGCACAGGCGGGTCGCCGTCTTCCCCAAGCCTGAGATAGGCAAACACGCTCTGCTCGGAATCATCCATCACCACCCAGCGGAAACCCGTCTCCTCGGTGTCGCGCACGTGCAGCGCAGGATTTGCGCGATAGGCGCGGTTGAGGTCCCCGAGCAAGGACTGCATGCCGCGGTGCATCGGATTGTCGAGCAGGAACCAGTCAAGCCCGGCGTCATGGTTCCACTCGCGGACCTGGGCGAACTCGCCGCCCATGAACAGCAGCTTCTTGCCGGGATGAGTCCACATGAAGCCGAAATAGGCACGCAAATTGGCGAATTTCTGCCACTCGTCACCCGGCATCTTGCCGATCAGCGAGCCTTTTCCATACACCACCTCGTCATGCGAGAGGGGCAGCACGAAGCGCTCGGAGAACGCATAGACCAGGCCGAAGGTGATCTCGCCGTGATGCCAACGTCGATAGACCGGCTGCTCCTCCATGTAGTGCAGCGTGTCGTGCATCCACCCCATGTTCCACTTGTAGTCGAACCCGAGACCGCCCTCATCGACGGGACGCGACACGAGCGGGAACGCGGTCGATTCCTCGGCGATCATGACTGCGCCAGGTACCCGGTCCTGCATCGCGCGTGACATTTCATGGAAGAACCCGATCGCTTCCAGGTTCTCGCGGCCGCCATAGATGTTGGGCACCCACTCGCCCTGCGGCCGGCTGTAGTCGCGATACAGCATGGAGGCTACGGCATCGACGCGTATGCCGTCCACATGGAAGCGTTCGAGCCAATGCAACGCGCTGCCGATCAGGAACGCACGCACCTCGTTGCGGCCGTGGTTGTAGATGAACGTGTTCCAGTCGCGGTGGAAGCCCTCGCGCGGGTCCTGGTGCTCGTAGAGCGCGGTGCCGTCGAACACCGCCAGGCCGTGGGCGTCCGTTGGGAAATGCGCAGGTACCCAGTCGAGTATCACGCCGATCCCGGCCGCGTGAAAGCGATCGACGAACCGGGCGAAACCGTCCGGCGGGCCGAGCCGAGCCGTAGGGGCGAACTGGCCGAGCGGCTGGTAGCCCCAGGAGCCGCCGAACGGATGCTCCATCACCGGCATCAGCTCCACATGCGTGAAGCCCATCTGCTGCAGATACGGGACCAGCCTGTCGGCCAGATCCTCCCACGTGTAGTCGGACACATGCGATTCCGGCAGCCAGGACATCGCATGCATCTCGTAGATAGACATCGGCGCGTCCGGACGCTGACGTGCCGCCCGGCCGGCCATCCAGTCGCCATCCGTCCAGGCCGGCTCCCAGGGTTCCGGCACGATGGAGCCGGTGGCCGGCGGCCGCTCCGTCTGCTGGGCCACAGGATCGGCCTTCAGCGGCAGCGTCGCGCCATCAGGCCCCATGATCTCGTATTTATATACTGTGCCAGGTGTCACGCGCGGGATGAACAGCTCCCACACGCCAGGCCCGTGCCGCAGCCGCATCGGGTGACGCCGACCGTCCCAAAGATTGAAGCTGCCGACGACGGATACCCTGCGCGCGTTCGGCGCCCACACGGCAAACCGCACGCCGTCCACGCCGTCTATGCGCGCCGCATGCGCACCCAGCACGCGCGCGAAATCCCGGTGCCGTCCTTCCGCGAGCAGATGGAGGTCCATCTCGCCCAGCAGCGGCGCAAAACCATACGGATCTTCCGTCTCGATGATCGCCGGCCCGTAGGCAATACGGAACCGGTAGGGCGCTTGCTGAGGCAGCACACCACTCCAAAAACCCGCCTCGTCGACCAGCGACATCTGCGCCAGGGCCCGGCCATCGCTGCGGGACACGATCTGCACGCTTGCGGCATTCGGAAAAAAGGCCCGCACAGCCATGCCATCCTCGACCAAATGCGGGCCGAGGATGGCGAACGGATCGCCATGCCTGGCCTGCACGATCGAATCGACGTCAGCGCGGCCTGGCGCGCCGGTAGCCGCCAAAGTCTCAGACATTCTCGCGAGCCTCCTGCAACAGGCGGGCGGAGACACGCGAGAGGCCGGCGAGCGGTATGCCGATCCAGGCAGGCCGGTTGGCCGCCTCGTAGCGAACTTCGTAGGCCGCTTTTTCCAGCAGGAAGAGGTCCAAAAGCGTCTGCTCCGCCTGCTTTTCCACCCATGGTTTCGGGGCCGCATGCAGCACGCTCCTGTAGGCCTCGAAGAACGCCCGTCCCGCGGTCTGCCTGAACAGTTCAACCAGGTTCACCTGCCGCTCGACCGCCTGGCCGGACACCGGCACGCGGCCGGCCAATGCGCTAGCGGCCGCGTAATCGAAGGACCGCAGCAGGCCGGCCACGTCGCGGAGCGGCGACGATTTCGCGCGGCGCTGCGCCATTGTCTTCGCCGGCTCGCCCTCGAAGTCGATCAGGGTCGCGTCCCCCGGCGTGACCAGCACCTGACCCAGGTGGAAATCGCCGTGCACGCGCGTCTGCGTGGCAAGCCCTGCGGCCGCCGCGGATAGGCGCCAGGCCGCCGCACGCAGCGCATCGGCGTGTGCGAGGAAATCCGACGACAGCGCATGCGTCGCCTCGTCAGGCCAGTCGGTGATGCGCTGGCAGGCCTGCACAGCCAGGTCGATCTGTTCGACCACGCCCTCCGCCCAGGCATTGACCGCCGCCGCGTCGGCCGGCTCCGGCCGGAACGCCGGGTCTTCCGTCTCGCCTGCCAGGACCTCGTGCATCTCGGCCAGCCGCCTGCCGATCGCGCTGGCAAGTGCCAGGTAGCCGGACAGCGCGTCCTCGAAGGCGGCGGCGTCGTCGCTGCCGGATATATCGGCAGAGACGCGCTTGAGATAGTCGAGCGTCCACTCCCACGCGTCGCCCTGGTTGCGCACGAAGCCCTGCGCCAGCATCACCGTGTGCTGCACGCCGGCGTCGTCCCTGCGCAACACTTCGCCGAGCAGCGGTGCGATGTTGGCGAAACCGCGCGCCGTGAGGTAGCCGGTCATCTCGGCCTCCGGATGGCGCCCCGCTAGTACCTTGCGCACGATCTTTAGGACGAGCTTGTCGTCCGCGATGAGCGAACTGTTGGACTGCTCAGCAGACAGCCGGCGTATCTCCAGATTATCGGGCAGGCCGAGCTCGTCCAGCAGGCTGGTCTTGGAGAACTCGAGCTGTCCGCCAGCGAAGCTCAGCTTCCGCTCGGCCCGCATCGCGTCGATGATGTTGCGCGTGAACGCATCGAGCGCAAAACCGTCGGTAAGGTAGCCCACTTCGGCCGCGCGGCGCACGCGCGTGACGGCAAGCTGCTGGGCTAACGGGCCGCTGGTATTGTCGTCGCGGCAGATGCCGAGGGGCAGCGTGTAGCTTTCCACACGGTCGCCGATCTCGGCGTCCACCTCGGTCAGCAGGGAGGCGCGCAGACCCTCTCCCAGTTTTACCGCATAGGCCAACTTCACGCTGGACAGCTTTTCGCCCTTGGAGGCAAACCAGCGGCGTTTCTGCAAATAGGCCGGCAGCACCTCGCGCTCGAGTATGGCGCGGCCCGTCGCCTGCAGCACTTCGCTGATGTCATGGCGCAGCACGATCGTGGCGTATTCCGGCAACGGCGTGGACACCTGGCCACCGCGCGACGGCATCGCGGCTTCCGGCACCAGGGAGAACCAGTAGAATGCATAGGCCGGCAGCGTCAGCAGATAGGAGAGTTGCCCAATCGCCGGAAACGCGTTGCCGCCCACGATGTCGATAGGCGTGCGCCCGGAGAACGCCGAGAGGTCCAGCTCCACCGCCTGCGCCGTGCGCGACAGGTTGCTGACGCAGAGCAGCACCTCTTCGCCGTGCTCGTCGGCGTGCTCGCGAAGATAGGCGAGTATGCGGCGGTTGTTCGGGTAGAGGAAACGCTGCGTGCCGCGGCCGAAGGCGCGGTGCTGGCGCCGCACTGCCAGCATGGTGCGCATCCAGTTCAGCAGCGAATGCTGGTCGCGCGCCTGGCTCTCCACGTTCACCGCGGGAAACCCGTAGATCGGGTCCATGATCGGCGGCAGCACCAGGGCGGCCGGATCGGCACGCGAGAAACCGCCATTGCGGTCCACCGACCACTGCATCGGCGTGCGCACGCCGTCGCGGTCGCCGAGATGGATGTTGTCGCCCATGCCGAGCTCGTCGCCGTAATAGATCACCGGCGTGCCTGGCATGGACAGCAGCAGCCCGTTCATCAGCTCAATGCGGCGGCGGTCACGCTCAAGCAGCGGCGCCAGGCGGCGGCGTATCCCCAGGTTAATGCGCGCGCGGCGGTCGCTGGCATACGTCTCCCACAAATAGTCGCGCTCGGCGCTGGTCACCATCTCCAGCGTCAGCTCGTCATGGTTGCGCAGGAACACCGCCCACTGGCAGTTGCCTGGGATCGCTGGCGTCTGGCGCATGATGTCGGTGATCGGGAAGCGGTCCTCGCGCGCGATCGCCATGTACATACGTGGCATCAGCGGGAAATGGAACGACATGTGGCATTCGTCGCCGTCGCCGAAATACTGCTGCGCGTCTTCCGGCCACTGGTTGGCCTCCGCCAACAGCATGCGCCCAGGCGCGTGGCGGTCCATCTCGGCACGTATCAGCTTGAGTATATCGTGCGTCTCGGAGAGGTTCTCGTTGTTGGTGCCTTCCCGCTCCACCAGATACGGTACCGCGTCCAGGCGCAGGCCGTCGATGCCCATGTCCAGCCAGAAGCGCATCACCGAGAGCACTTCGTCCAGCACGGCCGGATTGTCGAAGTTCAGGTCTGGCTGGTGCGAGTAGAAGCGGTGCCAGAAATACGCCTTCGCTTCGTCGTCCCACGTCCAGTTGGATTTCTCGGTGTCGAGGAAGATCACCCGCGTGCCCGCGTATTTGTCGTCATCGTCGGACCACACGTAGAACTCGCGCTCCGGCGAGCCTGGCGGTGCCAACCGCGCGCGCTGGAACCACGGATGCTGGTCGCTGGTATGGTTGATCACAAGTTCGGTGATCACGCGTATGTTGCGCTCGTGTGCCGCCTCGATGAAGTGGCGCACGTCGGCCAGCGTGCCGTAGTCGGCATGCACGCCGCGGTAGTCGGCGATATCGTAGCCGTCATCGCGACGCGGCGACGGATAAAACGGCAGCATCCAGATCGCGGTCACGCCCAGCTCGGAGATGTAGTCCAGCTTATCAATCAGTCCCTTGAAGTCGCCAATGCCGTCATTGTCGGCGTCGAAAAAGGACTTCAGGTGCAGCTGGTAGATGATCGCGTCCTTGTACCAGAGCGGGTCCTCGGGCGCGGTCGCGTGTGTCTGAGCGTTCATCGGTGGTCCGTATGCGATATTGGGCGGGGATACAATTCGCCGGTCAGGCGGCAGGCTGGGCGCGCCAGATGGCGTAAGGCTGCTCGGGCGTCAGCCGGACGCGATGGTGCCTGCCCTGCCACAAGGCGGACGTGCCGGCGAGCAGGTCGTCCATGGCGAGCGCGCCTTCGTCTGGGATGCGCCAGGACCACAGCGGGAGCTCGATGTCGGCCTCCTGCGCGTGATGCGGGTCCAGGCTAACCGCCACCAGCACCACGTTGGACCGGTCCGGCGTGGCCTTTTCATAGAACAGCACGGAGTCGTTGGCCGCCGGCAGGAAACGCACGCCCAGATGCGTCTGCAAGGCCGGATTACGCCGCCTGATCCGGTTTAGCTCGGTGATCTCGGCCACGATGTTGCCAGGCCGCTGCCAGTCCCAGGCGCGCAGCTGGTATTTCTCGCTGTCGAGATACTCTTCGCGGCCAGGCACGGCCGCCGCCTCGCACAGCTCGAATCCGCAATACACGCCGAACAGCCCGGACAGCGTGCCGGCCAGCGCCGCGCGTATCAGGAAGCCGCCGCGTCCGGATCCCTGCAGGAACACCGGGTTGATGTCCGGCGTGTTGACGAAGAAATGCGGCCGGAACACGTGGCGCGCCGGCGCCTCGTTCAGCTCGGTGAGGTACTCCTCCAGCTCCGCCTTCTCGTTGCGCCAGGTGAAATACGTGTAGGATTGCGAGAAGCCGATCTTGGCCAGCCGATACATGATCTTCGGCCGGGTGAACGCCTCGGCCAGGAACATTGCCTCCGGGTAGCGCGCCCGCACCTCGCGTATCATCCACTCCCAGAACGGGAACGGCTTGGTGTGCGGGTTATCGACGCGGAAGATGCGTATCCCCTGCTCGCACCAGAACAGCACCACGTCGCACAGCGCCACCCATAGGCCGGGCACCGCGTCCTCGGCGTAGAAATCGACGTTGACAATGTCCTCGTATTTTTTCGGCGGGTTCTCGGCGTAGCGTATCGAGCCGTCAGGCCGCCAGTCGAACCAGCCGCGGTGCTGCTTGAGCCATGGGTGGTCAGGCGAGCACTGTATGGCGAAGTCGATCGCCACCTCCAGACCATGCGCGGAGGCTGCCTGCTGCAGATGCTGGAAGTCGGCGAGCGTGCCCAGCTCGGGGTGCAGCGCGTCGTGACCGCCCTCCGGTGAGCCGACCGCATAGGGGCTGCCGGGATCGTCCGGCGCCGGCGTCAACGTGTTGTTGCGTCCCTTGCGGTTGACGCGGCCGATCGGGCTGATCGGCGGGAAATACAGCACGTCGAAGCCCATGTCGCGTATGCGCGGCAGATGCCGCTCCACGTCGGCGAACGTGCCATGGCGGGCCGGGTCGTCGCTCATGCTGCGCGGAAAGATCTCGTACCAGCTCGCGTAGCTCGCCAGCGCGCGCTCCGCGTCGATCGGCAGCGCCGGCGTCTCCACCTTGAACGGCCGCGCATCCGCTGCCCGCATCAGTTCCGCCAGGCCTAGCTCCAGAAGCGCGCGGGTACGTGCCGCCTCGTCCAGCCCGGCAAGCGCGTCCAGCCTGTCGCGCAACGCCGCGCCGACGCTGCCCGAAGCCGGATCGGCCTTGCGGGCCTGCGCCGCACGCACCAGCGCCTCGCCCTCGGCAAGCTCCAGCGTCACACGCAGCCCGACGGCGGATTTCTTCGTCAGCTCGTCATGGAAGGTGGCCCAGGCGTCCTTCCACGCCGTCACGACATATTCGTGAACCCCCATGCAAGCCAGCGGCATGTCGGCGGTCCACACATCGTTGCCGAGCGCATGCATCGCTACCTCGCGCCACGCCGCCTCACCCGGCGCGCGCCAGCGCAATGCAGCGGCAATCTTGTCGTGTCCGTCGAAAACCACGTCGGCAGTCACCGTCACCACCTCGCCTGCCGTGGCCTTCACCGGATGCCGCCCTGAATCGACGCAGGGCTGCGGGTTCTCGATCGCCAGCCTGGGAGCCGCCGCCGCCTGCGTCGCCGCGGCCGGCGTCGCCCGTGGCGCCTTTGTCACGGCTTGGCGCCGCTCCGCCGTGAAAAGCCGCGTGCTGCCAGGCGCCAGGTGAACCAGGCCCTCAGGAGAAAGACTGACGCCCGTCGCATCCTTGAACGGCCCGAACGCGCCGCCGGCGGCGGCAAGCAGCGCTGCTCCCTTCACGTCCAACTGCAATTGCGCGTCCGTGTTGATCACTGCCAACGCGGCCCGCTTTGCCTGACGCAGATCCGCGCTGTCGGTGCGAAGCAGGCTGATCACCGGCCCGGCCTCGCCCGTCGGAAGCCGCGCCGACAGCCGCGCCGACAGCGCGGCCTCCCCGGCGATGGCCGCATTCAGCCGTCGCAGTTCGGCAGGGTCGTCATGGGCCGCCGAAACATGCAGCCAGCCCTGGCCCAACACTGCAGCCAGGCCAGGTGGCGTGTGCATCCCGGCAGGCGCGTGGTCCGGCCCTTGCGGAACCCCGTCCAGGCCAAGCAGCGGCGCCACGTCCACCAGGGCGGCCGCCTCTTCCCACAGCCAATCCGCCCGCCCGTCCCACCAAGGGAGTGAGGCGAACACGCCGTCGGCGCCGCGCCCACGCAAGCTAAGCACCGCCTCCCGCGACAGGCCAGGGGTCCAGGGAAGCAGCACCGCTTGCGGCAGTGCCTCGCGCAAGGCGGCAAAGAACCCTGGCAGCAAGCCGGCGGAGATGGCCTGCAAGCCCAACAGGCGGAAACCCGCCAGCCCTTGCTCATGCCAGGGCTGGAGCCGCGATACCCACCAGCCTGCCAGATCGGCCACGTCTTCCGCCCGATCCAGGCGAGCCCTTGCGGCACCGCCACGCAGCCGGCGGCGCGGATCGAGGAGGCCCGCAGGATCAGGCGCCGCGAATGGCGTTCCGGTCAGGTCGCCCTTCGCCGACACCGCATCGAGCTGCACATCGGCGAGCAGGGCGGTCTCACCAGCAGCTTTCACCAGCTCCGTCAGGCTGGAGAGGCCCAGGCTCGGCGCAAACGCTGTGAACTCCTGCGTAAGATACGGGTCGGCAGGGCTGGCCGCCAGCCAGGGTGGCGGCAGCAGCAGATGGGTGAACCCGAGCTCCGCCGCGCGTCTCGCCTGGGGCGTCACATCGGCCAATTGCCCGGCCATTATACGCAAGGGGCCGCGTGTTGCCGCCATTCAGGAATTCCTCACCGCTTCGGGAGGGTGAAGAGCGCGAGCGTGCGTTCGGTTGCTCGAAAGAAGGAAGGAAGAAAGGCCTTCTTTTTTGAAAAAAAGAAGCAAAAAACTTTTGGTCCCTGTCGGCGCGCGTTTCAGCAGCCGCCGACACGGAGTAAAAGTTTTTTGGTCCTTTTTTTCAAAAAAGGACTGCTTGCTTTCCTCCTGTCTCAGACGCTGTCCAACTGCACCCCGCCCGTGACCGCCTGGTACGTGGCGATCGCCAAGGTCAGCGGCTCAAACGGCTTGGTGATCACAAAGGCCGGCTCGATCGCATCGCCGGTCAGCAGGCGCTCCGGGTAGGCGGTCACGAAGATCACCGGGGCATAGTGGCTGGCCAATATGGCGCTCACGGCGCTCGTCCCGTCTCCGCCCAGCCCAAGGTTGATGTCGGCGAGGATCAGCCCCGGACGCGTCTGCTTGGCGAGCTTGATCGCCTCCGTCTCGGAGGAGGCGACACCCACGACCCTGTGGCCGCAGCTCTGCACCAGCTCCTCGAGGTCCATGGCGATGATCGGCTCGTCCTCTATAATAAGGACGTCGGTCGCCGCCGAAGCTCGCAGGCGCTCGCGCGCATCCCCCAAGAGCTGTGCGGCCGTCTCTGCAGAGACCCCGAGTATCGGCGCCGCATCGCCGGCCGACACGTCCTCCAGAGAGGTCAGCAACAGCAATTGCCGCTGCTTGGCGGACAGCCCCTCGCCGTCGCCGCCGCGCCCGCTATCGTCGAAACGCCGCGTGACACCACGATAGAGCGCATGCCGCGCATCATTCATCGGGCCGGCCTCGTCCCCGGCACGTTCGGCCAGCGTATCGCGCAGGCAGTCCGCCACCAGCGCGTCGCCGGCCGGTTGGCTGCCGGTCAGGGCGCGGGCATACCTACGGGCGTAGGGAAGCGCCCTGATAAGGTCTTCGCGGCGTAGAGCGGTCATCGTAGTTCCTCGGAGACGGATAGGTGCGGAAGTCTTACCAAGCCAGCATGTGTCGAACACGCCACCGAACGGGATGCCTACGCTAACATGGCCAGTTCGTCCAAGAGCAAAGCCCCTTCCGAACCAGATGCCGAGCCGGCCCGGGACGTACGCCGCGACCTGACGGCATTGCTGCCTGAGTTAAGGGCCTACGCGCGTTTTCTAGTGCGCGACCGTTCGAAATCCGACGATCTGGTGCAGGATACGATCGTTCGGGCGCTGGCTTCCCTTTCGCAGTTCCAGCCAGAAACAAGCCTCAAGGCCTGGGTGTTCACGATTTTGCGAAACGCCTTCTACGAGCAGGCACGCCGCCGCAAGCGCGAGGAAGCCGCCCTCGCGCGGCACGGTGGCGGCGGCGAGCGTCTCCAGCAGCATCACGGCGAGATCGCTGACATGTCACGCATGTTGTGGGCCCTGCCGCCGCTGCTGCGCGAGGCGCTGGTGCTGGTGGGCGCCCAGGAACTCACCCACGAGGAAGCCGCGGTCGTGTGCAACGTGCCTGTGGGAACCATGCGGGCCCGCGTCTCGCGCGCCCGCGGGAAGCTTGCCGAGGCTTTTGGCGGTGGTAGCAGGCCCTGGGACGCGTAGGCGTTGGCAGCAAGAAAGCAGTCCTTTTTAGAAGAACCCGCCACGTGCGCTTCGTTGACACGCCTGTATCAACGTTCCCGCGACAGCGGACCGACAGCTTTTGCTTCCTTTTCTCGAAAAAGAAGGCCTTGCTTCCTTGCCTATCAGCGAAGACGACGGACCAGAGCATCCAGCCGCTCAGGAGGCAGGAGCAGAGTTCACCGGAAAAAACGCGTTTTTCCAGAGATGCCGGTTTCGTGATCGAAGCCGATGCAGCGCATTCCAGGGCTGCGTCATTGGTTGATACAGGAAGACGGAGAGAACGATGACCGCCGACATTATGATGCCGACATTCCACGACCAGATCATCTCCATCCTGCCAAAGCTGCGTATTCAAGCACTTGCGCTGACCCGCAACCGCGCGGCGGCCGAAGACCTCGTGCAGGACGCCGTCTGCAACGCGCTCTCCGCGCAGCAGAGCTTCATCCCCGGCACCAACTTTCCGGCGTGGATGCACCGCATCCTGCGGAACCGTTTCATCAGCAACCTGCGCAAGCGCCGCGACACCACCGACATCGACGATGTGCCAAGCAGCGTCTTCGCGACCGAGGCACCGCATGAGGATCGCCTGGCGCTGAAGGAACTTGCCGCGGCGATGACCCGGCTGCCGTCCGACCAGCGTGAGGCGCTTGTGATGGTGGTGGTGCACGGCATGAGCTACGAGGCGCTTGCTGAATCCACCGGCTGCGCCGTCGGCACGGCGAAGAGCCGCGTGTTCCGTGCCCGTCGCCAGCTCGAGAGCTGGCTGCTTGGTGAGACCAAGGAGAGCAGCAAGGCCGGACGCAACGCCGCTGCTCTGTTGGCGCGTCGTCTGGCCGAAGGTGAGCGGGATGTGATGCGCGGGTGATGCGACCAAAAGCATCCATCGGTAGTTGATAGTGGGTCATGCGGCCGCTCCACCAGGGGCGGCCGTTCGCCTGTGCCGGCCCCGCACGAGGATCACGAGCAGTCTACGATGCCCAAGGCGAACGACCCGAGCCGACCAGCCGCACCAAAGACATCCCAGAAGAGACCACGCAAGACGGAGGCCGCCTTTGACCTCTGGCTGCAAAAGGGCCTGCACGACATCTTCGACAACGTCGCGCACGAGCCTATCCCCGACGAGCTGCTCAGGCTGATCGAAGAGGACCGGAAAAGGTGATGGACATGCCGTCCGCCTCGGCGGGCCGGCGCCGGTTGCTTGGCAGTCCGCGCACCTTGTTCGGACCGATTCGGATCCGCCTCGCGTTGATTGTCCTGATTGCGGCGGTGCCGCTACTCATGCTTTCCGCAACCATCGCCTGGCAGAACTACCGGCTCGCTTTGGACGTGACGTCCCAGACTGCCCTGCGGTTACGGGAAGCCGCAGTCGCGCGCCACACGGCGGCCATCGCTGGCGCAGAGCAGATGATGCAGGCGCTCTCCCAGATCGCAGAACTTTCGAACGGCAACCTCGCCGCATGTCATGAACGGCTGGCCAGCGTTCTGCTCCTGCAGGCGGCGCGATACTCCAACATCGCAGCGGCCGACCGCTCAGGCGCGATCGTCTGCTCCGCACGCGACATCCCCAGCCAGGCAGAGCTGGCCCGCGCAAACGCGGTGCACGCACCCCTGTTTGCCGCGTCTCGCCTGCGCCGCAATGTGCTTCTGGGTGCGATCCATAAGAGTCCGCTGACCGGCTATGACATCATCCCGGCGGTCTATCCCATAAGGGATGGAGAGCAGGTGGTGGGCTTCGTCTACGCGGGCCTGCGTATCGACTCCTTTCGCCCGCTCACGGAAACATCTGCGACCGCCTCGCACGGCCTGTGGATCGTCGATGCAACCGGAAACTTGGTGCAGGTGTCCGACGTGAACAGGATGGGTCTGCCGTCGCCCTCGTTGGTGGCCCGGCTCGAGCACGCCCCGGCGGTGGTGGATGCGCGCTCGGCAGGAGGCGTTCCCTACGCCTATGCGTCCGCCCAGCTCAGTGACGGCTACAGTCTGATCGTCGCCTACCCCGCGCGCCTGGACCAGGCGGCCGCGACCGATTTGCTGATACGCCGCCTCGGCCAGCTCGGCCTGCTGTTGCTGCTCGGCCTGGCCGCTGTCGCGGTGGGCACCCACCTGGCCCTGGTCGAGCCTCTCACCCGACTGAGCCAAAGCGTGGCCGAGTGGCGCACTGGCGGCGCCTTTCAGCCGAACCTCACCTCGGACCCGCCAACCGAGATACGTGAGCTCGCGGCCTCGTTCGCGGAAGCCACCGACTCCCTGCGCGCCCACGCCATCAGACAGGTGGCCGCGGTGGAGAAGCAGGAGCTGCTGATGAAGGAGATCCACCATCGGGTGAAGAACAACCTGCAGATCGTGGCCTCTCTGCTGAACCTGCAGGCCGCGCGCATACGCCAGCCGGAAGCCCGCGCAGAGTTCGCCAGCGCGCGCGACCGGGTGCGCGCCTTGGCCACCTTGCACCGCCATCTCTATTTGCAGGGTGAGGTCCACACGATCGACATGCCGGCCTTCCTCAAGGAGCTGTGCGGCCAGATCTTCGACGCCATGGGCGAGACGCCCGGCAAGCGCATCAGCCTGCATATCGAAGCCAGCCCCCTGCAGATGCACAGCGACCAGGCCGTGCCGCTGTCGCTGATCGTGACGGAGGCGGTGAGCAACGCGGTCAAATACGCCTTTCCGAAGGGCCGTGCCGGCGCCGTGTGCGTACGTCTTACCGACGCGGACGGTTCGGCCGAGCTGGTGGTCGAGGACGATGGCGTGGGAATACCGGCCGGGCGGTCGGAGACCGAGACCGGCACACGTGACGGCTTGGGCCTCACGCTCATACGCGGCTTCGCCCGCCAGCTCGGCGGTACGCTTGTCGTGGAGGAGGTGGGCGGCACGCGGTATGTGGTGCGGGTGCCGTTGACGCCTGCTCCGGAAAGTAGCGAAGCGTAGAAAGGCCTTCTTTTTTGAAAAAAAGAAGCAAAAAACTTTTGCTACCCCGCCTGCCCTGCGATCCGCGCTGATCCTGCCAGCGCACGCACTGGCAGGACAAGCACGCACCTCACTGCAGGCGCCAGGAGCAAAAGTTTTTTGCTTCTTTTTTTCGAAAAAGAAGGCCTTCCTTCCTTCGCCTTCGCGGAACCATACGCTACATCACCCGACATGCAGGACAGCAAGACCGCCGCGCGCGCCTGGACGCGGCAGCAAACCAGGCTGGCCCGCACCCAGGCGATCCCCGCAATCGGCTTCGGACTTGCCGGCCTGGTAGCGGCGGCCGCGCAGTCCGGCTGCGTAGCCTGGGCGCTCTCCACTGCCCTCGCGGGCCACTCACGTAACGGCATCCCGGCAATCACCAGTTTCGCCGTTCTCGCGCTGTTACGCAGCCTACTCCAAGTCCAGGCCGAACGCGCCGGCTTCAAGGCGGGTGCCGCCGGCCGTGCCCGCCTGCGCGGCGACGTGTTCGCGCGCATGCTGGCGGCCGGCCCCGCCTTGCTGCGCGGCGGGCATTCGGGCGAACTGGCGGCCACGCTCGTGGACAGGGTGGAGGCGCTGGACGGGCTGTTCGGCCGGTGGGTTCCCGCCTCTTTCCTGGCGATACTTGGACCCGTGGTGATCTGCGCGGTGGCACTCGCCGTGGATCCTTTCACCGCGCTGGTCCTCCTGCTGGCCGGCCTTCTGGTGCCGTTCGGACAGGCAGTGGCGGGGATCGGCGCGGCCAGCGCCTCGCGAAGCCAGTTCCTGGCGATGGCTCGCCTGCAGGCGCGTTTTCTCGACCGCGTACGCGGCATCGCTACCATTGTGCTCGCGGGGCGCACGAACGAGGAGGCGCTGGCACTCGCAAGCGCGGCCGCCGAGCTGCGGCAGCGCACGATGCGGGTCCTGCGCGTGGCGTTCCTGTCCTCTGCCGCATTGGATTGCGCGATGGCCGGCGCGCTGATTGTCCTGGCCCTGCACAACAGGGCCGCCCTGACCGGCGGGCACGGTTCCCTGCCGCGGGCGTTGTTCAGCCTCCTGCTCGTCCCGGAGTTCTTCGCGCCGCTGCGGGCGTTTTCGGCCGCCTACCAGGACCGCATACACGCGACCGGCGCTGCCGAGGCGCTGGCCGACCTGCCCGCCTTGCCGGCGCCCGCCGCTCCCTCCGCCATACGCACCATTGAGGCGCGCGGGGTCACCGTCAGCTTCGAGCGCGTGCGCCTGGTGTGGGACGCCTCACGCGGACCCGCGCTCGACGATCTGAGCTTCTTCATCCCGCCAGGCGAGACGCTGATCCTGACCGGCCCGTCCGGCGCAGGGAAATCCAGCGTGCTCGAATTGCTGCTCGGCTTCGTGCGGCCGGATGAAGGCCGCATCCTGCTGAACGGCCATGACATCGCCGACATCGTACCAGCCGCACTCAGCCGCCTGACCGCCTGGATCGGCCAGAAGCCGATGCTGTTTGCCGGCACGATCGCCGAGAACATCGCCTTCGCCCGGCCGGACGCCACGCCTGCCGAGATAGAAGACGCCGCCCGTGCTGCCCATGTGGACGCGTTCGCCGCCGGCCTGCCGCTCGGGCTGGAGACGCCGATCGGCGAGGCCGGGCACGGTCTCTCCGGCGGCCAAGCCCAGCGTGTAGCCATCGCGCGGGCTTTCCTGAAGAACGCGCCATTGCTCCTGCTGGACGAACCGACGGCGCATCTTGATCCCGCCACCGAGGCAGACGTGCTCGCGAGCCTGAAGCGGCTGGCTGTCGGCCGCACGGTGCTGATGGCCAGCCACTCCGCCGCGGCGCAGTCCTTCAGCGGCCGGCGGCTCGATCTCCGCCATGGCCGTGCGGCGGCAGCACGGGGCGCCGCATGAGCCCGCTCCTTCGCATACTCGCACTGTGGCGCCCCTATGCGGTGCCGCTAGGCCTGGGCCTGCTGCTCAGCCTGGCGGCGATGGCCTGCGCCGTGGCGCTAATGAGCCTATCAGGCACCACAATCGCCGCCGTGCTCACAGGCGGCGCCCTGGCCGCCTCCGTCGCGCTGCAGGTGCTGGGGCCAGTCCGCGTGGTGTCGCGCTACCTGGAACGGCTGGTCACCCACGGTGCCACCTTCCGCGCTCTGGCAGGGCTGCGCGTATGGTTCTTCCGCGGCCTGGCCGCGCGCGCCGCCGGCGGTCTGGGGTTCCGGCGCGCCGGCGACGTGCTGTCCCGCATGGTCAACGACGTCGAGGCGCTCGACGGTCTATACCTGCGCATCCTGTTGCCGCTGGCCGGTGCGGTGATCCTTGTCCCGGTGGCCGGCATCGCCGCCGGGCGGCTGAACCTGGCAGCAGGACTCGCCGTGGCAACTCTTCTTGCGGTCGCGGCTTTCACCACGCCGGCCTTGGCTGCCCGAAGCACCCGACAGGGCAGCGCCCGGCTTGCCCAAGCCACCTCTGACCTGCGCGTCTCAGCGCTCGATGCCTTGACCGGCCTGCGCGAGGTGCGCGCCTTTGGCGCCGAGCCTGCCATGGCCGCCCGTATAAAGACCGCCGGCGCAGGGCTCGAAGCCGCGCAGGATGTTCTGTCGCGCCGTGTGGCGCGGGCCAATGCCGGCGCGCTGCTCTGCGGCCAGGCAAGCGTGTTGGCCATCCTCCTTGCCGCAGGCGCCGCACCGGCGGTGGCCGTGGCCGCGGTGTTCCTGGTGGTGGCGGCGTTCGAGCCGATCTCCGGCCTGCCGCGTGCCGGCGTGGCGGCCGCCACCGCGTCGGCTGCCGCTGCACGCGTGCTGGAAGTCGCCTCCAGCCCGCCCGTCATCGCCGAGCCCTTGCAGCCCGCCCTCGTCCCCGCCCAGTCCGGCCTGCGCTTCGCCGGCGTGTATTTCAGCTGGGCGCCGGGTCAGCCCGAAGTGTTCAGCGGCCTGACCCTGGAAGTGCCGGCCGGCGCCCGGGTGGCCGTGCTCGGCCCGTCCGGCGTGGGCAAGTCCACGCTTGCCGCGCTGGCGCTGAAAGTGGCGACGCCGCGGGCCGGCCGCGTCTTTCTCGGCGGCACGGACCTGGCCCAGCTTGCCTCGCCTGACGTGCATCGCAGCGTCGCCTGGCTTGGCCAGACCACGCATTTGTTCAACGACAGCATACGCGGCAACCTGCTGCTCGGCCGGCCGGCCGCCACGGACAGCGATCTGTGGGAAGCGCTGGATCGCGCTGCCATAGGCGACACCGTACGCGCGCTGCCCGAGCAACTCGACACTTGGCTTGGGGAGAGCGGCGCGGTCCTCTCCGGCGGCCAGGGGCGGCGGATCGCACTCGCCCGCACCCTACTGCAGCGCGCGCCCGCGCTCATCCTCGATGAGCCTTGTGCGGGACTCGATGCGGAGACGGAGCGCGCGTTCCTCACCACGCTGTTTGCGGAGACGGCGGGTCAGACGGTGATACTGATCGCGCACCGGCTTACGGGGGTGGAGCGGCTGGATCGGATCTGGCGGCTTTCGGGCGGGCTTGCTGTGGCGGCGGCGGCTTGACGGAAGGCAGCAGGAAGGAAGGCCTTCTTTTTCGAGAAAAAGAAGCAAAAAGCTTTTGCTCCGCTGTCGCGGGAACGTTGAGGCGCGCGTTTCAACAACACGCACCCGACGAAGACAAAAGTTTTTTGGTTCTTTTTTTCGAAAAAGAACTGCTTTCTTTCTTATGAGCGACGCCGAAGAAACCCTGCACCGGGTGTTCGGCTTCCCCGCCTTCCGCGGCCTGCAAAAGCAGGCCGTGGACGCGGTAATAGCCGGCGAGGACGCGCTCGTTCTGATGCCCACAGGCGGCGGCAAGAGCGTCTGCTACCAAGTCCCTGCCCTCGTCCGCGCCGGCACCGCGCTGGTGATCTCACCGCTGATCGCCCTGATGGACGACCAGATCGCGGCCTTGCGCCAATTGGGCGTCTCCGCCGGCGCGCTGCATTCGGAACTCGAGCCCACCGAAGCCTCGCGCGTTTCCAACCTTCTCGATTCCGGCAAGCTCGATCTGCTCTACGTCTCGCCGGAGCGGCTGCTCTCCTCAGGCACGCTGGAGCGGCTGCGGCGGCGTGACCTGGCGCTGATCGCCATCGACGAGGCGCATTGCGTGAGCGCCTGGGGACATGAGTTCAGGCCAGAATATCGCGGCCTGGCGCGGCTGGCGCAGCTGTTCCCCGGCGTGCCGCGTATGGCGCTGACCGCCACGGCAGATCCGCGCACGCGTGACGACATACTCTACGCACTCGACATGCAGAACGCCCGTGTGTTCGCCGCCAGCTTCCACCGGCCGAACCTGCACATTGCCGCACAGCCCAAGCTTTCCGAAACGACGCAACTGCAGGACTTCCTCAAGCGCCATGCCGGCCAGGCCGGCATCGTCTATTGCGGCAGCAGGGCAAAGGTCGATCGCACGACGATGAAATTGCGTGAGAAGAACGTCCCCGCGGTGGCGTTCCATGCCGGGCTGAGCCCGATAGAGAAGCGCGCGGCGCTCGCACGCTTCCGCAGCGGCGAGCCTATTGTGATGGTGGCGACCATCGCGTTCGGCATGGGCATCGACCGGCCGGACGTGCGCTTCGTGGTGCATCTGGACATGCCGGACAGCCCCGAGGGCTACTACCAGCAGATCGGCCGCGCCGGGCGCGACGGCGAACGCGCCGACCTGCTCCTGCTATATGGCGGCGAGGACATGGCGCGCGCGCGCCACTGGCTCGGCCAGTCCACCGCGCCGGAAGCGCAGAAGGCGGTGATGAAACAGCGGCTGGAGGCGATGATCGGGCTGGCCGAAGCCACGTCCTGCCGCACCCGCACGCTGCTCGCCTGCTTCGGCGAGACCCTCGTGCAGGACTGCGGCCATTGCGACGCGTGCCGCACGCCGTTCGCCGTATTCGATGGAACCAAGGCCGCCCAGCAGGCGCTGAGCGCGGTCTACCGGACGGGGCAGATGTTCGGCGCGCAATACGTGGTCGATGTGCTGCGCGGCGAACGCAACGAGCGCACGGAGCGCAACGCCCACACAAAACTCGCTTTGTTCGGCATCGGCCGCGAGCGCGGTGACACATTCTGGCGCGGCGTCCTGCGCCAGCTCGTGGCGCGCGGCGCCTTGCGCACCGGCGACGGCGAGTTTCCCGGCCTGGAGCTGGTCGAAGACCAGGCCCGGCCGATACTGCGCGGCGAGACCACGGTGATGCTGCGCGAGGACGGCCCGGTGGCGCGCGCACCGCGCACAACCGCGCGCCCCGTCGCGGCGGCGCCTGACCCGGCCAATGACAGCCTGTTCGAACGCTTGCGTGCGTGGCGCGCCGAGACGGCCAAGTCCCAGGCCGTGCCACCCTACGTGATCTTCCACGATACGGTCCTGCGCGATGTCGCGGCCGTGCGGCCTGGGCGGATGGAGGAGCTGGGGGAGATACGCGGTGTGGGGGCTTCCAAGCTGGAGCGGTATGGGGCGGCTATTCTGAAAGTGCTTGCTGGGGAAAACTAGGCAAGGAAGGCCTTCTTTTTTGCAAAAAAGAAGCGGAAGACTTTTGTCCCTACGCCTGCGTTGAGGTGCATCCCATTCTGCAAGCACGCATGTTGGCAGAACCGGAGCGGACGGTGCTGCAGGCGGGGGAGCAAGAGTTTTTTGGTCCTTTTTTTCAAAAAAGGACTGCTTGCTTCCTACTTAAGGCCAATCCCGCGAAGAAAAGCAGCAAACGCCGCATAATCGCCCGTCTCACCAGCATCCGCCGCAAAATAGGGCAACGTCGCGTTCCAGGCTGCATGGTTAAGCGGATCATCCATATCCGGGTGCGTCCGGCGAACCATCTCCCAGCTTTCCGCGGGATGCGCGCGCAGATAGGCCAAGCCGCGCGTCGTCGCGCGCAGGAACCGAGCGTAGCGCGTGTCACCTTCAGGCACCGGACGAGACGCGAACATCAGGTCCTCGAACGACGGCACGCCGTTCCGCTCATAATCGAACTGTACCACATTGGCACCTTGCTGCCTGATCTCGAATGGTTCGAAGTTGCGATATACGCTCACCGCGTCCACCTGGTGCGACAGAAGCGCCACGCTGAGTTGCTCACCTATCTGCACCATGCGCACATCCTTCAGCGAAACGCCTGCGCGGCGCAGCATCACGCCAACCATCACCTGCTCCACCTCGCCGGACCCGTGGCCGATCCGCTTGCCACGCAGATCCGCGAGCGTGTCAATTCCCGAACCTGCGAGCGCAATCAGAGAAGAAAGCGGCCGGTCGATAAGCACACCAAGCCGCACGAGCTTCAGGCCACCCGCGACCTGTTCAATGAACTGCGGCTCCGCCGTGAGCGCCACGTCCGCCTGGCCCGCCGCCACCAGCTTCGGGCCGATGCTGGCGTCGGCTGGCTGGATGAGTTCCACATCCAGGCCCTCAGCCGCGTAGGCGCCGATCTGCTCGGCCACGAGGATGGGCGCGTGGTCCGGGTTTATGAACCAGTCCAGGATGACTCTGAAATGGTCTGCGGCCTGGGCTGGTTTGGCGAGCAACAGTAAAAGAAGAAAGAAAGGCCTTCTTTTTTGTAAAAAAGAAGCAAAAAACTTTTGCTCCTCCGCTGCATCGGCGACGCGCGTAACTCCTGCGAGACCCGGCGCTGCACCGAGCGCGCGACAGCGGACCGAAAGTTTTTTGGTTCTTTTTTTCGAAAAAGAACTGCTTGCTTCCTTTCTCAAAACGCGGAATCCAGCGTAAGCACAGCCGCAAACCCGGGCCCGATATAGTAAGTGGGCGAAGAGCCCGCAACGACGGCGCCACGAACACCACGCGCATCCTGCGCATTCGGTGTCACGGAGGCGACGCCGGAGAGGAACTTGGCGTCCGCGATATTTATCAGGTTCAGCCGCATCTCCGGCTTCCTGATGAACCCGACATCAGAAAAGCGGAGCCCAAGCGTGGCATCAGCCTGGCTATGGGACGGTATCTTCTCATCATCATTGAAGGTCGCGAACTGTGATCCGGTGTATTTCAGGGCGAAATTGCCAAAATACGTGCTGTCGTCATAGTCCAGCCCGACGGCGCCCTGAAAAGCCGGGCTGCGGACCGCGGTCTTGCCCGCAGTCGGCAGATAACCGCCGGCCACGGCAAAGTCGTTGTCGATCGTGGCATGCAGATACTCGGCGGAGACATAGGGCCGCCAATGTCTTACGGGCAGGAGACCAAGCTCGGCATCGACACCGCGGGAAGTCTGCCCACCCGCATTAATGCTGCTGCTGATAACCGTGTTGACCAGGGTGGACACCTGCCGGTTGGTGAAATTGTAGTTGAACCCAGTCAGTGATCCGTCGATCAGCCTGCCTTGGTAGCGTATGCCCAGCTCTTCCGAAATGGAGTATTCGTCGCGCTGGCCCGCCCCTTTCGTGAGCTGGTCATCAGAGACGTCATACGTGTTGTAGAGAACATACTCCGTGGGCGAGCGGAAGTTGGTTGAAACGCTCGCGTACACTTGGGTGGCGGGGGTGATCTGGTAGCGTATCGCTGCGCGCGGCAAAGGCTGCGCGCTGTTAAGACCCACGCGGTATTGCGGGCCAGGCAGGCTGTTCGTGCCGTCCCTGTTCACCATGGCGAACTTGAACCCCAGATCGAGGTGCAGCCGGCCACCAAGCAAAGTCAGCGTATCACCAACGAACAGCACGTTTGCCTGTTCGCGCGTATGCGCCTCCTGGGCCGAGAGGCGGCGACCGTCCGGCAGCTTTATCGTGTCGGGGAAGCCTTGGATCGAGGCCGGCTCGCCATTTGCGCCGACAGGCGTGAATGGCTGGGGGTCGTAATCGTCGGCATAATCATACCACCAGCCGCCGACGATCCGGTTCGCGCCAAGCGTGGCAATGAGCTCGCTGGTGACGCCCGCCCTGTACTGGTTGCCGATGTAATCGGCCAGGACAACCTTCTGGCCCTGGCTGTTAGCCGCACCAGGGATGTTCACCGGCTGGTTTATCGGTTGGGTGCCTAGATACAATCCCGTCGTCGGCAGTGTCGTGCCGTACGGCGAGTTGCCGTAGCCGTGCTCGGCATACGGCGTGGTTTCGAACGCCAGCGTATCCGTCAACGTCAGATGCATGGGCAGGCTGGCCTGCTCGTCATGCCAGGTCTGCTGATAGAGCTTCCAGTAGTTCGTGTCGCCAGGCGAGAATACCGCGTCGTAATTGTACGAACGTCCATACGCCTGGTACGCCCCAAGCGTCGGCATCGGGTAGGAGCTGAGTATCGCATCATGGTAGGAGCCGGCGAGTGCCACATGGTTGCCGTCGCCCCAGCCCTCGGTGAACTTGAAATCAATGTGCTGGCGGTGGTCGTCGCCGGGCCCGCGGTAATTATCCGCCGCCGTCTGGGAAAAGGAGACGAAGGCCAGCGCATTCGTCCCGGCGATCGGCCCGCTGTCCAGCCGGACGAACGCACGGCCCTCGTGGTAGGACCCGAACGACCCGGACACAAAGCCGCCTGCGCTGTCCAGCGGATCGCGCAAATCGAGCGTGATCAACCCACCCCCGGCATTCACCGTCGGGCTGTCCAGATCCGCCGTCCCCTGCTGCAGCGTGACGGTCTTGATGTTCTCGCTATCCACCCACTGCGAGGGATACCCGGCATAATAGCCGACATCGTTCACCGGCGCGCCCTCCACCAGGTAGGCCACCTCGTCACTGTTTAAGCCACGCACGGCGATGTTCACGCTCGGCGACAACCCGTAAGGGTCGGACGTGGACACGTTCGCGCCCGGGGCCAATCGCAGCAGTTCGAACGCGTTGGACGTCGGCGCCTGCTTAGCGATGAAATCGACGCTGACTGTGCTGCGCGAAACCGCCGCATCCTGCTTCGAAATCAGCCCGCCACCTGGCTGTGTTCCAGTGACACCAGTGGCGGAATGCCCGCGCGCCGTCACAACGAGCTGCTCGACAGCCGGATCGGCGGCCGGCGCATCGGCGGCAAACGCCGGCCCGGCGGCGGCAAACATCAGCAGGAACGGCGCGCGCATCAGGCATCTCCCGCACGGCAGAGGAGATGACACAGAGGGTTGCAGCGCAGCACACCCCTACACCATTCCCTACGCCGGCATTATCCGGATCAGGTTCCCCGGTGCGGGCCTGGTTACAGGCCCGTCCCGGCAGGGTATCCGTGCTGCGCTCGCGCGCTAACGGTGTCTCAGCCCCTTGTCGGGGCACCCCTTGGTTGGCCGCAGATTGTTTGCTGGACACGAAAAAAGCAAGTAGTCCTTTTGAAAAAAGGGACCCACGCATCTGCAGCAGCCTTGTGCCTGCGGACAAGACGATGCCGCTGAACCTGCGCAGGGACAAAAGTTTTTTGCTTCTTTTTTTCCAAAAAAGAAGGCCTTTCTTGCCTACGCAAAAGCCAGAACGCGTAGGAAATCCAAGCCCTCGCGCGACGCGAACCAGCGCGCGTGGCCAAGCAGGAAATCCGTATAAGCCGCCTCGGCGTTCGCTACAGACCGCGTCACGCCATGAAAATACCCAAGCTCGGACAGGGCAAAATCCACGTGCACGATTGGCAGCAGGTGACGCAGCGCCGCCCGCTCCGCCGGCGCACGCGGCCGCGCATCGTCATAGCCGCGCAGGATAGCGCGCGCGATCTCCGGACGCCCTTTGCCCGCGCCCGCGTCCAGCCAGGCGATCGCGTTACGCTCGATCGCGGTGGCAAGGTCGTACGCCGCGCTGGCGCGGTTGCACAGGCCAAAGTCCAGGACGGCTGAAACGCGCCCACCTTCCCACAACAGGTTGGAAGCGTGGAGATCGCCATGCACCCAAAGCGGCCCGATTTCCGCCAGGCAAGGCAGCAAAGCCGCGTGCCACGGAGCCAGCACCTCGGTGACATCCGCCCGCCAGGGCCGCCTCCGCAGCGCATCGCGCAACAGCTCATCCGCCTCCAGCCGTGCCTCCAGGCCGGCGAGAAGATCAGGCGCACGAAGCAGCGCGTCCCCCGCCACAAGCAGGAAGCTCCTGCGTGCAGGAGCCGCAAACCCCTCTGCCGCCACATGCAGCCGGCCAAGCGCGTAGCCAAGCGACGCCGCATCCTCGGCACTGCGCAGCGGCGTCCAGGAATGCGCGTCGCGATATTTGTCCTGCCCCTCCGCCAGCGCATGCACCTCGTAGACGCCAGCCGGCCCGACCACCGCCGTCGCACCGTCCGCGTCAGCCGCCAGCACGGCCGGAACAGCCGCGCCTCCCCGCCGGAGATGCGCGATGAAGGCGTGCTCCTCGGCCAGGTCCGCCAGATCACGCACGCGCGGATCGTGCCGCTTGACGAAGACGCAGGCGTCAGCACCTTGCACGATGGCGCTCGCGGCAAAGGGCCGCGCGCTGTGCCAGACAATTGCCTCCGCGCCGCCCACCGCGCGAAACCGCGCCAGAACCGGCGCGAGTTCCGCCAGCGTCAGCTTCGGCCAGTCCGGCGGCACCTCGTCGAGGCAGAGGCCGTGCGCCGTCTCACCGGCGGCATCCTCCTGCCCGCGCGCGGCGTGCGTCACTCCGGCTGCCAGTAGAGCACCCGGCGCAACAGCCGGTCGGTCCCCCACCAGAGCCCGATCGTCATCGCCGACAGCACGGCCAGCGCCGCGAACACCACATCCGTGCGCACCCGCGCGTTGGCGTTCAGCATCAGATAGCCCAGCCCGGACGACGCGCCGACCCACTCGCCGATGACGGCCCCCACCGGCGCCCAGCACGCCGCCACGCGCAGGCCGGCGCCGAGCGACGGCAGGGCGGCGGGCACGCGCACGAAAAGCAGCGTGCGCCAGGCCGGCGCACCCATGCTGTCCGCCAGGTCCAGCCAGCCTTGCGGCACACGCCGCAGCCCGTCGTGGAAGGCGGACATCACCGGAAAAAAGATGACGATGCCGGCCAAGGCGGCCTTGCTGGCCAGGCCAAAGCCCAGCCACAGGACCAGGATGGGCGCCAGGGCGAACACCGGCACCGCCTGGCTCAGCAGCAGCAGCGGCAGCAGCCACCGCCGCAGGCCGGCGGAGAGCGTAATCAGCAAGGCGGAGCCGGCCCCCAGCACGATACCCAGGCCCAGCCCGGCCAGCGTCTCCACCCCCGTGGTGAGCGTGTCGGTCGCAAGCGTGGCGCGTTGCGTCCACAGCGCGCGCGCCACGGCCTGTGGCGCAGGAAGCAAGTAGGCGGGCACGTCGAAGCCGGCCTGGATCGCCCACCACAGCGCCACCAGCCCTGCGGCCGTGACCAGCGGCCTCATGCCGCCTCGCCCAGCAAGGCACGCAGCAATTCGCCCTGGATCTGCAGTACACCCGGGTCGTCCACCTGACGCGGCGCGGCGCCAGCCAGCACCACAGGGGCGGAGAGCGTGGCCGGGAAGCCGGACATGATGTGTATCCTGTTGGCCAGGCGGCAGGCCTCCAGCGGATCATGCGTGATCAGCAGCACGGTCCGCCCGCGCAGCAACCCCGCCGCCAGCGTCTGCATGCGGGCGCGGCTGAGCTGGTCCAGCGCGGAAAACGGCTCGTCCATGAGCACGACAGGGCGATCCTCATAGAGCGTGCGGGCAAGCGCCACGCGCTGGCGCATGCCGCCCGAAAGCGTGGCGGGCAGAGCGCCCGCCTCGCCGGCAAGCCCTACGGCCTGCAGCAGCGCCGCCGCCCTCGCGCGGTCCGCGCGAACGCCGCGCAGCGTGGCGCCCAACATGACGTTGGCCAGGGCCGACCGCCACGGCAGCAGCAGATCCTCCTGGCCCATATAGGCGACCTGGCCGGCAAGGCCCGCCCCCGCCTCGGTCGTGATCCGGCCGGCCGCCGGAATGAACCCGGCAAGCACACGCAGAAGGCTGGTCTTGCCGACACCGCTGGCGCCAAGCAAGGCGGTGAGTTCGCCGCCGGGAAGGCGCATACAGAAATCGTCGAACAACAAACCCTGACCGAAGCGCAGGGACAGATTGTCGATACGTATGGCAGGGCCCATGCACCGGGTTTCGGACGCGCGGGTGCTTCTGGCAAGCCGGCGGTGCACAGCGTTCCGGCCGGCCCTTGTCAGGCAACATAGCGCCCCGACCTACGTTGCAGGACGATCGGGCCTTATGGCAGGCTCGCCCAGGGCCAGCTCAGAGGCCAAACAGGAGGAGACACCATGCGCGATACCGATAATGCCTCACGCCGCGGCGTGCTACGTACGGGCCTGGCCATTCTCGCCGGCGGTGTGCTGGCGACCGCAGCCCGGGCCCAGGATGCCGATAGCAAGGTCGAGCAAAGCGTTGTCCAGTACCAGAATGCGCCCAAGGACGGTCAGAAGTGCAGCGGCTGCGCCAACTTCGTCGCTCCAAACGCCTGTAAGGTGGTTAGCGGCACGATCAGTCCCGAGGGCTGGTGCGTGGCGTATGCTCCTAAAGGATCGTAGGAGGTAAGGAGTTAAATAGTCCTTTGTTGAAAAAAAGGACTAGAAAGATGTTGTCCTGACGGTGTTAAAACCGGGTGTCTTATCAGGCACCCAGTTTTAGTTTATGGCTACAGCTTAGGTGTGCGGGGGTGTAGCCGGCGCCGGCGATCCCGGCTGCACCTGCGGCACCGCCGGCTGCACTAGGGGAGCCGCGGGTGCTTCCGCGGGTGTCGGTGCCGTTGATGGCGTAGCAGACGCGAGCACTGCCGTCTGCGTCGTCCTCAGCTCCGGAAACGTCTGCACCATGCTGACGCCGTAAAGCGGCTTGAAAAGCCCCTGGTGGCAGGTGGTGCAGTTCACCTTCGGGTTGTCGCCCAACTCGCCCTTCCGGTAGGCCGGAAACACGTCGTGCAGCGAGTTCATGTAGTTGTTGTTGACGTCACGCACCATCCTGATGCCGTACCAGGCGTTAACACGCGCCGGCGAACTTCTCGACCAGTCGCCGAACGACTCCGTGTTATGGCAATACGTGCAGTTCACCCCCAGCGCCTGTCCGAAATGGATCATCAGCGCGTAGGTGCCCTCCGCCTGCTTTATCGAGGACAGGTTGCCTGTCGGCAACGCCGTCGTCCCCTGCACGCGTATGTCGGACGCCTGTTCCAGATACGGCGTGAACGGGTCATAGGGCAGCGAACTGTCGTTCACCACACCGGACGGGTGCGCCATCGCCGTCTGCGTCTCTGCGACACCCCTCGCCGCCACCTGGCCCGGGCTGTTGAACCAGATGTTCTTCGGCACCGGATTGCCGCCATGGCAGGTGTAGCAGGTGACACCCACGTTCTGCACGTGGCTCTGCCAGTTCTGGTTGATGTTCTGCGTCATCTGGATCATGCGGCGGGCGACCACCTTCGTGTACAGCCCGTCCCACGCCATGTTCGCCACGTTGTGGCAGTACGCGCAGCCCTGCTTCGGCGCCACCCAGTTGGTCAGGCTCACCATAAGACGGGTGAACTGACCCACGCTGAGGTTTTTCAGAACCTGCACGTTCTTGTAGGCGACGGCAGCCTTGATGCCGTCCGGGCTCGCAGGTGGCAGGCTCTTCGGTATCTTCAGCTGCGAAGCCAAAGCGTCGATCGTACGCGGATTGTAGATCTGGTCCATCGCAGTTCCGCGGAAGCCGCGCTGGACGCCCACAACCGGCGGACGGTCCATCCCACGCAACGCGGATATGCCAAGCAACGTACCGCCGGTGATCCCGATCAGCGCCACGGCGTAGAGAATTCCCTTCTCCATGCCGATCTTGTCGGAAACGATCTTGGCGTTGTCGCCTTCCCCTTCGATCTTGTCGGTCATTTTGGTGCTCCAGGAAGGGTCGCCGGATCGACGACAGTGCCCCAGGTAGCCGGATAATCCGGCACCAGGCCGTGATGTTGTCCCCAGATATACCAGTTATCCACGACCGTGCCAGTCAGCAGGATGCCGATACCGCCGGTCAGCGGACACAACACGGCGAACCACCAGGCCCAGCGATGTATGCTCTCCGCCGTGGCGCAAAACCCCATCGTCCAGCGCCAGAATAGCCCGCCGCGCTCGAAAGCCGTGCCGCGATCGGCGATCTGCTCGAGCTCGCGTTCCGCACCGTAGCGACTGGTGGCGAGCACCGTGGCGCCGTGCATGGCGAACAGAAGCGTGGAGCCATAGAGGAACACGATCGAGAGCATGTGGAACGGGTTGTAGAACAGGTTGCCGTAGCGCAGGGAGAACGCGGCCGTCCAGTCCAGATGCGGGAAGATGCCGAACGGCACCGCCTCCGCCCAGGAGCCCATCAGCAACGGCCGAATGAAACCGAGCACCAGATACAGCCAGATTGCGGCAGCGAACGCCCATGCCGTGTGGCTGCCCAGACCCAGCGCCCTGGCGCGCAGATAGATGCGCGTCCACCACAGCATGATGGACAATGTTAGGAAGAAGCCCGCCATCAGCCACCAGCCGCCTTCGGCGAGCGGCGGAATGCGCAGCCCATAGGCAGGTGCCGGTGGCTCCAGTGCCAGCCAGGGAAGTTGGCGGAGGAACTGCACGGGGTCCCAGTTCACCGACGCCCACATGTTCAGCCCGATGATCTCGAAGGCGATGAAGCCGCAGATCAGCGCGGCCAGGCCGCTCACGCCCAGATAGATGGGACCGACCTGTGCATCACCCAACCGTCCGAACAGGTGGCTGAACATCGGCGCCTTGCTGCGCGAAAAGGCGGTATGCGCCTCCATCGGCGTGCCGGCATAGAGAGGGCCGCGTACTTGTAGCCTCGTGAAGATGTTTTGGTACTCTGCCATGATCGCGCGTCCCTTGTTCTTATTTTACAAGGCTTGGGAAGGAAGGCCTTCTTTTCTGAAGAAAAGAAGCAAAAGACTTTTGGTCCCTGTCGGCGCTTTGTCCTGCCGCAGCCAACAGGGAGCCAATTACTTCCAGATCGGCAGGTTCAACCACCAGCCCCACCAGGCGGGCCAGCCACCTGTCCAGAACGGACCGCTGATGATGATGCAGATCGCACTCCAGAAGCCCGCCGACAGCGCCAGGAACAATCCCAGACGGTGTATGCCGAGCGTGCCGATCGAATAGCCGATGATGTCACGGAAAAACGTGTTCTCATGCTCGGCCGTCTTCATCGCCTCGCCCTTGGCCGGGTTCGCCGCGGACAGCACCAGGGAGCCGTGCAGGGAGAGTGCGAGCGTGGTCGTGAAGAAGAACGACACCGCGAGCATGTGCGCCGGGTTATAATGGAAGTGCAGATACTGGTAGCCGGTGTTCGACACCCAGTCGAGATGCGAGAGTATGCCGTAGGGGAACGCATATCCCCAGGATCCCATCAGCACAGGACGTATCACCTCGAGTGCCACATACGCGAAGATCGCCACGCTAAAGGCAAACGGCACATGGTAACCCATGCCGAGCTTGCGCGAGATCTCCACCTGGCGCAGCGCCCAGGAACAGAACGCACCGATGGCGCAGATGGTGATCGCCTGCCAGAGGCCGCCTTCCTTGATTGGCGCAAACCCCAGGCCGTAGCTGAGGTCGGGCGGCGGGATGTTGATGCGCCAGACGTTCCAGGTATGGCCCAGAGAGGCGCCGTACAGGATCAGCAGCGTGCCCAATAGGGAGAAGAACACCGTGGTGACACCGAAGAAGCCGACATAGAACGGCCCCCACCAGAAGTCGAAGAGGTCTCCGCCGACAAGTGTACCGCCACGTACGCGGTACTTTCCCTCAAAACTTAGCATCGCCATAGCTAGACGCTCCTCAACCAAACGCTACGCCTGCATGCCATCCAGTCTGTCCCAGTCTGGAGCACGCTTGTCTGGCGGCGAACGGATAACGCTCCGTCCGCCGCCATGAAGCAGCCTATTTCGTACCAGACGGCAACGGCGCCAGCTGCTGGGCGATCGCGCCGTGATGCGGGCCTTCCAGCCAGTTGAAACGGTCCGTGCTGAGCAGGATAAAGTGGATCAGCAATGCGAGCACGAACAGGAAGATCGACAGCGCCACCAATACGCGGCGCGGGTCGAAAAGCAGCCAAACGCGGAACATATCTGTCCTCCCCCTCTAGGTGAACATCGAGGTCACGGCGTGCACCGCGTGGTGCGCACCATCAAGCATCGATGTCTGATAGCCGTTCGGCCCAGGCAGCCAGGGGCGCCACATCCAAACCAGGATATGGGCGACTACGGCCACAACCACGAAACCGATGAAGCTCTGCAGGAATATTGCGTGGAACTCCTTGGCCTCGGTCTCCGTCAGCCCTGAAGCCGCAACGGGCCGTCGCGTGACGTCCGACATGTCAATTACCTCCGTTGTGTGCCGCGCTGATCCCGCGCGGCCAGGAACCCGTGGCCAAAATCGGCAGGGCTAGTCTCCGTCCGGCAGTGCCGGGCGGCTGTTTGGGAGACAGGCGGGCTAGCCGCACCTGCTCCGATCTCTGTGTGACTGCGCCGATCATGTCGGCTGCAGCTCCAGCGAGCGCGCAACGCGCTCTGCCGATATCCGTCCCTCGCGGGCGGCGCGCGCGTCCTGCTCGACGCGGTCACGCAGACGGCGCGCGGCGGAGATGCGCACGATGAACGGCTCGCGCTCCACCGCCGCATCCAGCGACGCCAGCGCGTCCTCGTCCCACGGTGTCTGCGCCTGGTCGCGCGCCGGCGTGGGATCGACGCGATCCATCTCTGTCGCCAGCGGCAGGATGTGGAACAGCGCGTCGAACAGGGCGTTGCAGTATTCCTGGATGATCCAGGTGGCACCTGCGTATCCCATGAACGGCGTGCCGGTGGCGCGCCTGATTATCGCACCGGGAAACGACGCTGGGATGAACATGCAGCGCGCGCCCAGCTCGGCTGCATACATGCGCTCGTTGAACGAACCATACAGCACCAGAGGCGGCGTGGCTTTCAGCGCGCGCCTCACCGCCGCGTTGTCCGGCTTGGTGCCGGCCGTACGGGAGAACGCGAATGTGCAGGGCACACCCATCTCGTCTTCCAGGAACTGCCTGATCCCACGCGCGTAAGTATCAGTAGCCACGATGGCGAAACTGGCGGTGGCAAAGAAATCTTGCGTGACGCTGCGCCAAAGGTCCCAAATTGGCTTGATTGTCGTGTGCTTCTCGCTCTCGATGAACGGCTCCGGATCGATGCCGGTCAGTTCGCCCAGCGTGCGCAGGAAATTTGTCGTGGCAAAAATACCGATCGGTGCCTGCAGGTACGGCCGGTCCAGCGCCTCGCAAAGCTTGCGGCCGAACTCGCGATACATGCAGATGTTCACGTCCGCATCGGGCAGGCGCGCGATGTCCTCGACGTGACTGCCGAGGGGAAACACTAGATTAATCTCGCAGCCCACACCTTCGACGAGGCGGCGTATCTCGGCTAGGTCAGACGGCATGTTGAACGTGCCGTAGATCGGCCCGAGTATGTTCACCCGCGGCTTCACGCCAGGCGCCCGCACCGGACGCGGCTTGATCTTGGCCTTTTTCGAGCCGAACTCGGTCCATAGCCAGTAGATCGCGCGATCGGCTGCCTGCCACTGGTCCTCGTCGATCGTGCGCGGGATGAAGCGCAGCAGGTTGCTGCCCTCCGGCGTGACACCGCCGCCGATCATCTCGGCAATGCTGCCCGTCACCACCACGGCCGGCAGGTCCGGATCACCGGCCGCCGCAGCCCGACGCATCGCGCCTTCCGTGCCCTCGGATGAAAGGTTGTCTTCCGACAAACCTGTGACCATCACAGGCAACTCGTGCGGCGGCAGCCCGTCTGTGTAGTGCAGCACTGCCGTCACCGGCAGGTTCTCGCAGCCGACAGGGCCGTCGACGATCACCCGCAGGCCGCGCACCGCGCAGAACGCGTACACCGCGCCCCAATACCCGCCGGCACGATCATGATCGAGCACAAGCATCGCGCTCAGGTCCCCACGGCTTCGAGCGACTTGGCTTTCGCCAGACGCGCACGGCGTGTCCGCTCGCGCGCGCCTTGCGGCTCCACCGGTTTGCCCGTCCAGCCGTAGCCGGACGCATCTCCCGTGCCCACGCCTTCGAAGAACGAGACCATGCGGGCAAACCGCGGCGCGCCACGCGTCTGTGCCGCCACAATCGCGGCAAGCGCACCAGCGCCCGGCGCGCCGAACAGCGGCCTGGCGGAGACCATGTTGGTGAAATACAGCGCAGGTATACCAAGCTGCTTGGCCTTCTGCACCAGCGGCGTCGTGCCTATCGCCAGATCAGGCCGCACATCTTCCATCGCGCAAAGATCCTGCTCCAGCGAGGCGCGATACTGCACATGCGTGCCGCGCGCCTCGAGCCAAATCCTGTCCGCATCGCTCCATTCGGTGCGTGGGCAAGCAGTGCCCACGTACGGTATCTCCGCACCCGCCTCCATCAGCAAACGCGCCACCAGCAGCTCGGAACCCTCATAGCCGGACAGTGTGATGCGCGCGCGGATCGGGTTGGCCGCAAGCGCCGCCCTTATTGCCGGCAAGCACGCCGCCTTGGCGGCATCGATCTGCGCCGCCGTTGCACCGCCCGCCGCTCCAACCGACTCGAGCCAAGCCGCCGTGCCGTCCACACCGACAGGTGCGGAACCCACAACAGGCCGCCCGGCTGCACGCATCTCCCGCACGGAAGCCGTGTAAAAAGGATGCGAAGCCGACACCACGGCGCAATCAAGCGCCGCGTAAAGGTCGCGCCACTCACGGCACGGCAGTGTCGGCGCCAACGCCATACCCATCGGCGCCAGCAACGCGCCGACCGTCGGCGGATCGGCAGGAAAGAACTCCCCAAGCATTGCGACAGTCGGCTGCTCGTGCAGCACCCGTGGCCGCGCCACCGGCCCACTCTCCGCCTCGTGTCGTGCGTAGCGCAGCATCGCACCGGTCAGCACGTCCTTGGCTTCCGCATGCGTCGGCACACCGAAGCCGGGCACGTCGATGCCGATAATCCTGACGCCGTCTATCTCCTTCGGCAGCAAATCCAGCGGCACGCCAGACGCCGTCGGCACGCAAAGGTTGATCACCACAACCGCGTCGTAATCGGCAGGATTCGCAGTCTCGTAAACCGCGTCGCGTATGTCCTCGAACAATTGCCCGCGCACCAGCGACTCGGAATTGAACGGCACGTAGCCCACGCTCCGCCGCGCCCCGTAGAAATGCGACGTGAACGTCAGCCCATACACGCAGCACGCAGAGCCAGACAGGATCGTCGCCACCCGCCGCATGCGCAGCCCTACCCGCAGCGAACCAAATGCCGGGCACATCGATTGCGGCTGGTCGTGCGGCCCCTGCGGATAATCCGCCGCCAGCTGCTTCATCACTTCGGACTTGCCGGCTGCCGAAGCCGCCGCCGCCAGGCGCTCGCGCCCGCCATGGCAACCGCCTTCGCCAGTAATCGCGGTCCCGCCATCCATGCTCACGCGCCCTCGTAGATCACTTCGAGCGACGCTTTGGTGTTCACCGTCGCCGGGCACATATCCGTCTCCGTCGCCGGCACCAGCACCACGTTGCGCCCGACCGCATCGCCCTTGAACAGGTTCAGCAGGTTCTCGTGCGTCAGCGGGTTCGGCCGCACCGGCGGCGCGCAGGCCACCTGCTCCGCCAGCTGCTCGAACATCGGCGCCCAACGGCCGCCCGGCGTGCCAATGATTTCGTAATTCGCACTCTTGCGGCGTATATCGTCGTCAGCAGGTATCGCGGACAACACCGGTATTCCAACGGACTCTGCAAAGGCCTGCGCCTCGCCAGTCCCGTCATCCTTGTTGATCACCATGCCGGCCACACCGACATTGCCGCCCAACTTGCGGAAATAATCCACCGCCGAGCACACGTTGTTGGCCACATACAGCGATTGCAGGTCGTTGGACGCAACTACGATCACCTTCTGGCACATGTCGCGCGCAATAGGCAGGCCGAAGCCGCCGCACACCACGTCGCCCAGGAAATCCAGCAGCACGTAATCGAAACCCCATTCATGGAACCCGAGCTTTTCCAGAAGCTCGAACCCGTGAATGATCCCGCGCCCGCCGCAGCCGCGCCCCACTTCGGGTCCGCCCAACTCCATGGCGTAGACGCCGTCTCGCTTGAAGCAGACGTCGCCTATGGCGACCGCCTCGCCAGCCAGCTTCTTCTTCGAGGACGTCTCGATGATCGTGGGGCAACTGCGTCCACCGAACAGCAGAGACGTCGTGTCGCTCTTCGGATCGCACCCGATCAGCAGCACGCGCTTGCCCTGCTGCGCCATCATGTAGCTGAGGTTGGCTAACGTGAAGCTCTTGCCGATGCCGCCCTTGCCGTAGATGGCAATGACCTGCGTCTCTTTCTTCGCCGGCGTGGTGGAGACCGCATCCGGCTCTATCGCCGCCTCGCGCCGCAGCGTCTCGGCCATGCTCGCCTGTGCAGTATCCGGCGCCGGTGGTGAGACATGTGCGTTCATGCGGCGTCGCTCCAATCGAGTATCATTTTCAGGCAGCCGGCGTTCGAGAAAGCTTCTTCGTAGGCGCGCTCTGCATCTTGCGCCGGTGCGCGATGCGTGATCAGCCCGTCCAGCCGTAGCGCGCCGTCGGCCGCCAGAGCGCAGACATGCGCCATGTCCGCCTTCTGCCATTGCGAGGCGATCAGGATGCGTGCCTCGCGCATGAAGGCGGGTGCGAACGCGAAACTCATGCGGTCACTGTAGAAACCAGCAAGAATCACTGTCCCGCCAGGCGCCAGATGAGACACCAGGGTGTCGAGCACGCCCGAATCACCGCTGACGTCTATCACCATCCGGTAATCGCGCCGGGCATCCTCAGCCGGATCGACAACATCGTAGGCGCCAGCAACATCCCTGCGGCTTGCCATGTGTTCCCACACCGTAGGCGCACCGCCCGCGGCCACGGTCAACCGCGCCAGCAGACGCCCAAGTGTGCCGTGGCCCACGATCAGGTCAGGCAGACCCGCGCCTGGTAACGCCAGCGCATGCTGCGCGGTGGCGGCCAGCGCCAGCAGGGTCGCCTGCTCGCCCAACCCATCCGGCAGCGGCACCACACGCGCGCCACCCGTCACAATCCGCGACGCAGCGCCGCCGAACAGCCCGCGCACGTCGCCGTAGCAACTCGCGCCAGGCACGAACACCAGCGTGCCGGGCGCCACCGCCGCTTCTGGCCCCGCCGCGCAGACGCGCCCCACCGTCTCGTAGCCGGGCACCAGCGGATATCCCATGCCGGGGAACGCCGGCATGCGCCCGGTATAGAGCAGCCGCTCCGTCCCCGTGCTGATGCCGCTCCAGGCCACATCGACCACAACATCCGCCGGACCGGGCGGGGTGAGCGCCACCGTGCGCAGGCCAAGCTGCCCGGGGGCGGTCAGAATGATTGCGTTGGTCTGCATCTCGTCTCTCCTCCCCTTCCCGGCGATTCCGTAAGTGTAAGCCTAACCTTACAAACCGGGTTGTCAATCAAGATTTACACTCGGCGACAAGAACGCTCGCAAGTAGCGGCGTGCTGGTCGCCAGCCGACGCACCCGGCCGAAGCCGCACTCCTGCAACAGCGCCGTCAAGGACGCCGCACTGCGCGGCCGCCCACTACCCATCGCCAGCAGATAGAAGCCGAAATACGCGTCGCCCATGCGCGCAGCGCCCGGCGTCTCGGCCATCGGCTCGCCAAGCAGAAGCACGCCGTCCACCGGCAATGCCGCGCGTATCGCGCACAACAGCACGCGCACCTGCGCATCGTCGTGATCGTGAATAACGCGCACGAGGCTGATCACATCCGCCTTGCGCGGCAGCACGTCGATCAGAAAACTCCCTGGCACCACTAGCGCCCGTTCCGACAGCCCCAGCGACTCGAACCGCTTCGCCGCGCGCGCCGCCACCGCCGGCAGATCAAACAGCACCAGGCGCAAATCCGGCACCCGCGCCGCCGCCGCCGCCAGGAACGCCCCGTCCCCACCGCCCACATCCATCAGGCAGCGATGCCGCCCCACGGGATACGCATCCAGTATCTCGTCAGCGACCATAGGCTGCGTCGCCGCCATCAGCGCCGAATAACCGGACACGTCAGCGGCAGACGCCTGTGGCCGATACGCCCAATACTGCGAAAGCTGCGTATCCCCTGCGCCACGCAACAGCGCCACCGGATCAGCCAGATCCGCATACAGCAGCCGGTGATGCGCAATCATCGCAGCCAGGCCAGGATTATCCACCAGCGCCGCCCCCAGCGCCCCCAACCCGTAGCGCTCGCCACTGCGCCGGCTGACCAGCCGCAACGCCACACCCGCATCAAGCAGCCGCCGCGCAGACTCCTCCGCCAGCCCCAACCGCGCGGCCGTGGCCGCTACACCCAGCGGGCCCTCCGCCAATACGGTGAACAGCCCTAAGTCCAAGCTTGCCGCTAAAATTTGGGAGTAGACAAAGCCGGCGCACAGGTCGAACAGCTCGGATGTCCGGCTTCTGGCGACGTTTCGGGTCAACGGGAATTTTGCGGCCCATCTGCGGAAGTCTGGCCGGGAGACTAGGCGGTCTCGTAGGGCAAGTAAGGAAGGCCTTCTTTTTTGAAAAAAAGAAGCAAAAAACTTTTGTTCCCGCGCCTGCACTACGGTGGTGCTTGTCTCTGCAGGCGCATAGGCCGGCAGAACCAAACCAGATGCTGATGCAGGCGCAGCAGTAAAAGTTTTTTGCTCCTTTTTTTCAAAAAAGGACTGCTTGCTTCCTACCCCAGACAACACCCTAAGCAGCTACCTTCGCCAACTGCCGTGGCAACAACCGTGACGTCTCACTAACGATATGACTGCGCAGATCCGCGCGCCCGGCGCACGCCGGCACCGACTCCACTGCCCGCTCCGCCAACTCCTCCAGCCAGCCGATCGCGCCGTCCAACCCAAGCTCCATCACCGCATTCGGCCGCTGATGCGCCAGGTCCTGCCCCACCGGCTTGCCCAACTCCTCAGGTGCACCCACCGCGTCGCGCAAATCGTCGGCCACCTGGAACGCCTCGCCAAGCCGCAGGCCCAGCTCGCGCCACGGCGTCACCTCCGTCCCCGCCGACGCCGCACCTGCCATAGTGGCGCTGGCAAACAGCGCGCCGGTCTTCTGCCGCTGGTACAGTGCCAGGTCGGCCGCATCCTCACATTCCCAGGCCTGCCCTGCGACAATCCCGTGCGGCACGCCCACGCCGCGGCCGATCACGCCGATCAGCGGCGCCAGGCGCACAGGCAACACGGCAGCTGCCTCGGCCAAAATCTGGAACGCCAGCAGGATGAGCGCGTCACCCGCCAGCACCGCAAGCGGCTCGCCGAACTGGCAGTGCACGGACGGCCGGCCACGCCTGGTGTCGGCATCGTCGAAACACGGCAGGTCGTCATGCACCAGCGAGGCGCAGTGCAGCAGCTCGATGGCGGCGGCCGCGGCATCGGTGACCTCCGGCGCATCCTCGCCACACGCCATGGCCACCGCCAGGCACAGCCTGGAGCGTATGCGCGCCCCGCGCGGAAACACGCTGGCCCGCATGGCGCGCGCCAGCAGTGGCGGGCATCCCGGCGCCTCCGCCTGCGCCACTGCCGCGTTCAGCGCCCGTTCGATACGCGACAAGGGGTCCATGCCACCGCTCCCGAATGTGTCAACCTGGGTTGTCACTCGGACTGTCATTCTTTAATGACGGTTGTGTCAAGCAAGGAAACGCATGCGCCAGCAGCGAGCAATCATCATAGGAGCCGGGATAGGCGGTCTGGCCGCCGCGCTGGACCTCGCCGGCGCCGGCTGGGACGTCACGGTGCTAGAACGCCAGGCGGCACCTGGCGGCAAGATGCGCCGCGTCCAGGCCGGCGACGCCACCCTGGATGCCGGCCCCACCGTCTTCACCATGCGCTGGGTATTCGAACAGCTCTTCGCCGATGCCGGCACCACTTTGGACGCCGAGGTGACGCTGCATCGCGCCAACATCCTCGCCCGTCACGCCTGGTCACAGACCGAAACCCTGGACCTGCACGCCAGCCTGGACCAGTCGGCCGACGCCATCGCCGCTTTCGCCGGCCCGCGCGAGGCGGCTGGCTTCCGCGACTTCTCCGCCCGGGCCAGGCAAATCTACGATACGCTGGAGACGCCTTTCCTGCGCGGCAAGCTTCCCACGCCGCTGTCCCTTGTGCGCCAGGCGGGCGTGCGCTCCATGCTGGCGATCAGCCCGTTCGACACAATGATGCGTGCGCTCGCCAAGCACTTCACCGACCCCCGCCTGCGCCAGCTCTTCGGCCGCTACGCTACCTATTGCGGCTCGTCGCCCTATCTGGCACCGGCCACGCTCATGCTGGTGGCCCACGTGGAACGCGATGGCGTCTGGCTTGTGCAAGGCGGCATGCACCACCTCGCGGCAGCGCTCGCCCGCGTGGCCGCGCAACAGGGTGTCGCCTTCCGCTACAACGCAGCGGTCAGCAGCATAGACGTCGAAGCTAACCGCGCCAGCGCCGTGCGCCTGGCCGACGGCGAACGCATCCCTGCCGACGCCATCATTGTCAATGCGGACGCTACCGCGCTCGCGGCGGGATGTTTCGGCCAGGCCGTCACCCGCGCCGTGCCTGGCGTGCCACCGACGCACCGCTCGCTCTCGGCCATCACCTGGGCCATGCACGCGCAAACCAGCGGCCTCCCCCTCACCCGCCATAACGTCTTCTTCTCGCGCGACTACGCCGCCGAGTTCACCGACCTGTTCGACCGCCGCCGACTGCCGCAAGAACCCACGGTCTATGTCTGCGCCCAGGACCGTGGCGAGCACGCAAACGCGCCCGATGGCCCCGAACGCCTGCTCTGCCTCGTCAACGCCCCCGCCTCCGGTGACACCGCGGCCGGACTATCCGAATCGGAGATCGACAGTTGCGAAACACAGGCCTTTCAACTCCTGGCCCGCTGCGGCCTGCAAATGGACCGGACCACGGCAGCCAGCGTGCGGACGACGCCGCAGGACTTCGCCACGCTGTTCCCGGCGACGGGCGGAGCCCTCTACGGCCGGGCGGTGCACGGCCCGATGGCGACCTTCCAGCGCCCGGGCAGTCAGACGGCGATACCCGGCCTGTACTTGGCGGGCGGCAGCACGCACCCGGGCGCGGGGGTGCCGATGGCGGCGCTCTCCGGCCGCCTGGCGGCAGCGTCCGTGATCGCCACTGGCGCTTCGACAAGCTGGTCGTCCCGCGCGGCTACGAATGGTGGTACCTCGACGCGATCAGCGACGACGGCGCCCACGGCCTGACGCTCATCGCCTTCATCGGCAGCGTGTTCTCCCCCTGGTATCGCTGGGCACGCCGAAACGGCGGCGGCGAGCCAACAAACCACTGCACCATGAACCTCGCCCTATACGGACGCGGCGGCAAACGTTGGGCGATGACGGAACGCCCCGCCGCCGCCCTGTCGCGCGATGCCGACCACCTGCGAATCGGCCCCTCCAGCCTCGCCTGGGACGGCACCACGCTCACCGCCGACATAAGCGAGACGACCGTCCCCATACCCACACGTCTGCGCGGCACCATCCGCCTGCACCCGGACGCACTCTCGGACCACGTGGTGGCACTGGACGGCGCCGGCCGGCACCGCTGGTCCCCGATCGCCCCTGGCGCGCGCATCACGGTGGACATGCACAATCCCAAACTCTCCTGGCAGGGACACGGCTATTTCGACACTAACGCCGGCGACGAACCACTGGAAGAAGGCTTCCGCGCCTGGGACTGGTGCCGCGCCAAACTGCAGGACGGCGTGGCCGTGCTCTACCACGGCGAACGCCGCGACGGCGCACAGTTCTGCACCGCCTTGCGCTACGATACGCAAGGCCACGCCCGCCCTATCGAGGCCCCGCCCGCCGCGACGCTCGGCCGGAACGCCTGGGGGATGAGAATGGGCACGCTCGCCGACGCAGGGTTCACGCCGCACGTGGTCGAGCGGCTGGAAGACGCGCCGTTCTACGCGCGCTCGGTAATCTCGACGCGCATCTGCGGCGAGAATGTCCGCGCCGTGCATGAGAGCCTGTCGTTGGACAGGTTCGTGGCACCTTGGGTGCAGGCGATGCTGCCGTTTAAGGCGCCTCGGTGGAAGTGAGGAAGCAAGGCCTTCTTTTTTGAAAAAAGAAGCAAAAAACTTTTACTACTGCGCCTGCACTACGGCCTTACCTGACTTTGCCAAAGCGCGTACTGGCAGAACCAGGCTGGCCTTGGTGGAGGCGCAGGAAACAAAAGTTTTTTGGTCCTTTTTTTCAAAAAAGGACTACTTGCTTCCTTGATGCCCCCAACCACCACCACCCGCACAGGCGCCCAGATCGCCCCCATAATCCCCGCGCTCGCCGCCCTGCGCTGCCGGATATTCCGCAGCTGGCCCTACCTCTACGACGGCGACGAAGCCTACGAGCGCCGCTACTTACGCATCTACGCAGACAGCCCGCGCGCCGCGATCATCGTCGCCACGGATGGCGACGACATCGTGGGCGCCTCCACCTGCCTGCCCCTGACCGACGAGACCGACGAGGTAAAAGCACCCTTCCTCGCGCAGAACATCGACCCTGCCCGGGTGTTCTATTTCGGCGAGAGCGTCTTGCGCGAGGACTACCGCGGACACGGCATCGGCGTCGCTTTCTTTGCAGCACGCGAAGCCCACGCACGCGCCACCTCGGCCTGCGATTTTGCCGCCTTCGCCAGCGTCATCCGGCCGCCCGATCACCCGGCCCGTTCGCCCGGCTATATCGGGCTCGACGCGTTCTGGATCAGGCGCGGCTACACACGCCGCGGCGACCTGATATGTCACATGGCCTGGAAGGATCTGGACGATGCGGTCGAGACGGAGAAGCCATTGGTGTTCTGGATGAAGTCCCTGACCGGCGCGCCTCTCCCGTGAGCGCCCTCCGCCTCGCTTTGTGCCAATACGGCGTCACCGCGCCGCAAGATTTCGAGACCTACGCCAGCAAGCTCGACACCCTCGTGGCCGAGGGCGCGGCCGGTGGCGCCGACCTCCTCGTCATGCCCGAATACGCGTGCATGGAGACGGCCGCCTTCTGCCCAGGCACCGGCGACGCCCCTGCCGAGCTTGCCGGCGTGTCCGCGTTGCAGCCGCGCCTGCTCGCTCTCTACGCCGACCTCGCCCGCCGCCATCGCATCTGGCTTGTTCCAGGCAGCATGCCCGTAGGCATCCCGCCCGGCCCGGTGCACAACCGCGCACCCCTGATCGACCCACAAGGCCGCGCCGTTTATCAGGACAAGCGGACGATGACCCGCTTCGAATCCGAACGCTGGGGCGTGGCACCAGGCGCGCTGCCACGCGTGTTCGAAACACCCTGGGGCCGCATCGGCATCGCCATCTGCTACGACGTAGAGTTCCCCACGCTCGTGCGCGCGCAAGTCGAGCAGGGCGCCTGGCTCATCCTGGCGCCGAGCTGCACGGACTCCCTGCACGGCTTCAACCGCGTGCGCCTCTCCGCCCGCGCGCGCGCGCTCGAGAACCAGTGCTTCGTCGCGGTGGCACCCACCGTAGGCCTCGCACCGGCACTCGCCACGCTGGACGAGAACCACGGCTACGCCGCAATCTTCGGCCCCGTCGACCGCGGCTTCCCCGAAGACGGCATCATCGCCCGCGGCACGCTGGACCAGCCGGCCTGGGTGTTCGCCGACCTTGACCCCGCCCGCCTGGACGCCGTCCGCGAAGACGGCGCCGTACGCAACTTCCGAGACTGGCCAACACCCTTCCAAAGCGAGCCCGCATGACTCCCGACGCGCTGATCCACGCCTACTACGCCGCCTTCAACGCCGGCGACTTCGCCGCCATGATGGCCCTGCTGACAGACGACGTGATCCACGACATCAACCAGGGCGCTCGCGAGCTCGGCCGCCCGGCGTTCACCGCGTTCATGGCCCGCATGAACGGCAGCTACCGCGAGCGCCTGGAAGACATCGTGGTGATGACGGAATCTTCAGGCACGCGCGCTGCGGCCGAGTTCACGGTGCACGGCACGTATCTTGTGGCTGATGCAGGGCTTCCCGCGGCGCACGGACAAACCTACGTGCTGCCCGCTGGCGCTTTTTTCGTCATACGTGACGGGCTGATCGCGCGTGTGACGAATTTCTATAATCTTGAAGATTGGTTGCGGCAGGTCGCTTAGGGCAAGCAAGCAAGGCCTTCTTTTTTGAAAAAAAGAAGCAAAAAACTTTTGGTCCGCTGTCGCGCGCCTGCCGGCTAGGTCGGCGACAGCGGAGTCAAAAGTTTTTTGCTTCTTTTTTTCAAAAAAGAAGGCCTTGCTTTCTCCTTCACCGACTTTCCTCAGCGCGCTTCTTCAGTTCGGCATTCACCAGATCAAATCCAGGCACCAAGCGACGCAGGTCAAACAGCCACAAAGCCACCCCGCGCACCTCTTCGCCCTGCGTAAGTCGCGTGCCGCCCCCCTCGGCCTCCAGGCGAAGGTAGTGCACAGCGTCGAACACGCGCGGCAGCCAGATGTGCCCGAGCCAGCGCAACTCCTCGCCGGGACGCGCCACCAGAACCACCGGATGAAACACCATCTCGTCGGCCCCCTGCCCCTCTTGCACTTCGATGCTCTGCCCAGGCGCGAGCCGGCCCAGCACGCGAAGGTCTGGCTGCCACTCGTCATATTTCGCGGCATCGGTCAGTGCCGCCCAAACGCGCGCTGGCGGCGCCGCGATGTCTATCCGCGTCACGATGGCGCGTTGTGGCGCCAGCACCAGTGCCAAACCGATTGCAAGAACCACACAGGAGCAGCACGCGCCGGCCGCGCGCGTTGCACGCACCCTAGCGTATCACTCCGAAGAAGCGGCTGGACCTGATCGCAGCAGGCATCTTCCACACCTGCCAGATCCGCGCACCGGGATCGAACGATGCCAGGCGGAACTCCGCACGGCCGATCAGGTTTTCCGCCGGTATGTAGCCGAGCTGCTCCGGATATCGGCTATCGGCCGAGTTGTCGCGGCTGTCGCCCATGCCGAAGTAGTGGCCGGGCGGCACGACATAGATGCCCGTGTTGTCCACCGGCCCGCTATCCTCCGGCAGGTCGACCGGCTGGCCCAGTATCTCGTGCTCCAGGCCGCCGGGCAACGTCTCCCGATACCGGTAGCGCAGCACCTCGACCGGCAAGCCTGCCGCCTCGTCCCAGTCGCGCTCCAGATACGTGCCGATCCGTTGCCGCCGCGCCGCCTCCCCATTGATGACCAGCACGCCTTGCACAACCTGTATGGTATCGCCCGGCAGGCCCACGACACGTTTTATCGTCGTAACACCGTCATGCGGGTTGGCGAACACCACCATGTCGCCGCGGGCCGGCGCCGCGGCAAACAGCCTGCCGTGGAACAGCGCGGGCGCGAACGGAAAGGAGAACCGGCTGAAGCCATAAGCGAATTTCGAAACCAGGACGGTGTCGCCCGTCAGCAGCGTGGGCGTGGCCGAACCACTCGGGATGTTGAAGGCCTGCACGGCGGTGGACCGGAACAGCATCGCCAGGAGAAAGGCTGTGAGCAATGAGCGCAGGCTGTTGCCTGCGGGCGGCCTGTCTGCCTGCATTGCTGGCGTCTCCCGGCGTTTGCTGAGCAGAAAGAAAGCACTTCTTTTTTGAAAAAAAAGCAAAAAACTTTGCTCCGGCGCCTCCACCTCGGCACGGCCTGGTCTTGCCAGCCTGCGTGCTGGGACAACCAGGCGCGGCCTCGATGCAGGCGCGGTTCACAAGAGACCGCCTGCTTTTCTTGCCTCCCGCAGCAACCGCGCCCACACCCGGAACCACCACCCAAGGCCCGCCGCATGTCACAAACCCAAACTTACGCCGACACCGCAACCTGGACCGGCTTCCTCATCATGGCCTTCGCCGTGGTCGGCCTGGTCGGCGCGTTTTCCACCTACGCCGCCCAGCTCCCGTTCGATCGCGCCTACGCCCGCAGCCAAACGCTGGACCAGGTTGTCGCCGCCGCCCACATGGCAAACTCCGCGCCGGCGCTGGAGGCACTCCGGCCCCTCCTGGGCGAAAGCGCGGACCGCGTCCTGGCCGGCCCCGGCACCATCGAATCCCGCGCGGCCGCCGAGCGCAGCCGCATGCTGGCCGACCTGCATGCCGAAAGCGCAGATTACGGCCTGCGCCTGCGCGTTGTGATCGCCGCCTTCACCGCGGCCGCTGCCCTGTTCGGGGCAATGGTGCTGAGCATCGTGAGACGGAAATAGGGCGCGTGACGGGTCCCCGGACGCACGGTGGCCGGTCACCCAAGCTGAAATTCCATCTCTTTTCTCAAAAATCCGACACTTCTTCTTGCCTGAACCACCCGTCGTCGATACGCATAGCGTGATGAACGTGGATGAACCCCCTGTAATGGACGCGGAACTCGCAGAGGCGATACCGCGCCTCTCCCGGGCCAGCGTTCTCGTTATCGGCGACGCCATGCTGGACCGCTATGTCTATGGCAGCGTCGCCCGCATCAGCCCCGAAGCGCCAGTCCCCGTGCTGGAAGTCTATCGCGAACTGGCGCTGCCAGGCGGCGCCGGCAACCTGGTGCGCAACCTCACGGCACTCGGCGCCGCGGTCGCCTTTGTCTCCGTCGTGGGCGACGATCAGTCAGGCTCGGACCTCACCGGGCTCATCGGCGGCCAGCCGAACGTGGAGCCGTGGCTGCTCGTCCAGGGCGGACGGTGCACCACGGTCAAGACGCGCTTCATCGCCGGCGGCCAGCAATTGCTGCGCACGGACCAGGAGGTCACCGGCGCCGTCCATCCCAAGCTCGCCGAACGCATGCTGCGCATCGCCGGAGACGCGCTGGCCGCCACCTCCGTCACCGTGCTGTCGGACTACGGCAAGGGGCTGCTCGCCGGTGACGTGCCGGCCCGTATCATCGAAGCCGCGCGGGCGGCCGGCCGCCCCATAGTGGTCGATCCACGCGGGCCGGATTACGACCGCTACGCCGGCGCCGACCTGGCGGTGCCCACGCTGCGCGAGCTGGCCGCCGTGACCGGCATGGACGTCAGCTCGGACAAGCGGATTGCGGCGGCCGCCGGCTGGCTGCGCACCGCGCACGGCTTCGGTGCCGTCGTCGTCAACCGCGGCGCGGAAGGGCTCTCCCTGGTCTCCGCCGACACCGTGCTGCACGTGCCGCCTGCGATGTCCGAAGTGTTCGACCTCTCCGGCTCCGGCGACACCGTGGTCTCGGCACTGGCGGCAAGCATCGCGGTCGGCCTGAAGCTGCCGTTGGCCGTGCGCCTGGCGAACCTGGCAATGGGCGTGGCCGCCGGGCAGCCGGGCATGGCGGTGGCGCAAGGCACCGACCTGATCGCCATGCTGACGCCGCAGGGTCGCGCCCTGCGCAAGATCGTGGCCCACGAAGTGGCCGTGGAGCAGGTGGACCGCTGGCGCCGCATGGGCCTGCGCACCGCGCTGATCACCACCACACCTGACCGCTTCAACCGCGCCAGGCTGGACACCGCGCGCGCTGCGTGTGACCGGCTGGTGCTGGGCGTGGAAGCGGCCGCCGACGACGCGGACATGGACCATGCAAAACGCACGCTGGCCGAAGCGGCGGCGCTGGCGTCGGTGGATTTGATCTGCCTTATCGCCGAAGGCTCGCAGACCGAGACGCTGCGCCAGCTTCGTCCTGACCTGCTGATCGATCCGGCGCCTGCCGCTATGATGGCCGAGATCGTGCGTGGGTGGGGGGGCGAGGTGCTCGCTGGGTAAAGCAAGAAAGCAAAGCCTTCTTCTTTAAAAAAAAAGTAAAAAACTTTCGCTCCCCCGCATTTGAAGCAGCGGGATACATCCGAATAAATCAAAGCCGCTGAAACTGCGTCAGGAGCAAAAGTTTTTTGCTTCTTTTTTGCAAAAAAGAGGGCCTTGCTTTCTTTCCTTCGCACGCTCCCCACAAACGCCGCGCTATAACACACCATGGTCGACTACCCCCCCAAGCCACTCCCCCCCGGCCTGGACCCCCGCGCCGCCGCTGTCCTGCGTGAGATCGTCGAACAATACGTGGGCACCGGCGAGCCCGTCGGCAGCCGCACCCTGGCCCGCCGCCTGCCGATCGCCCTCTCGCCCGCCACCATACGCAACGTGATGGCGGACCTGACCGACGCCGGCCTCCTCTTCGCCCCGCATACCAGCGCCGGCCGCCTGCCCACGGACCGCGGCCTGCGCCTGTTCGTCGACGGCCTGCTGCAGTTCGGTGACCTGCCTGACGACGAGCGCGAGGCGATCAGCCGCCAGCTGGCCGCCCACGGCCGCAGCCTGCAGGACACGCTGTCCGACGCGTCCGCCATGCTGTCCGGCCTCAGCCAGGCCGCCGGGATGGTGCTGGCGCCGAAATCGGACGGCGCCATCAAGCACATCGAGTTCGCCTCGCTCGGCTCCGGCCGGGCGTTGGTGATCCTGGTGGCCGCCGACGGCCAGGTGGAGAACCGGGTCATCCAGATCCCGCCCGGCCTGCCGCCATCGGCGCTGACGGAAGCCGCCAACTACCTCAACGCGCGCGCCGCCGGCCGCACGCTGTCCGACCTGCGCCGCCGCGTCTCCGACGAAATGGCGCTGGACCGCGGCCAGCTGGACATACTGGCGGCCGGCGTCGTCGAGGCAGGGCTGGCCACCTGGACGGACGTGGCTTCGCGCGGCGGCAGCCTGATCGTGCGCGGCCAGGGCCGCCTATTGGCGGACGTGACGCAGATCGAGAACCTGGCCGCCATCCAGGTGCTGTTCGACCGGCTGGAGACTCAGGAGACGATGATGCGCCTGCTGGAGCTGGCCGAGCAATCCGACGGCGTGCGCATCTTCATCGGCGCGGAGAGCGCCCTGTTCGGCTCCAGCGGCGTGTCGATGATCGTGGCGCCGGCGCGCAACCAGGCGGACCGGATTGTGGGCGCGATCGGGGTAATCGGGCCTACGCGCATCAACTATGGGCGCATCATTCCGGTGGTGGATTATACGGCCAGGGTGATCGGGCAGCTGTTGGGATAAGGAAGGAAGGCCTTCTTTTTTGAAAAAAAGAAGCAAAAAACTTTTGGTCCTTGTCGGCGCATGCTGAAACGTTCGCCGACAGGGAGCAAAAGTTTTTTGGCCCTTTTTTCTAAAAAGGACTGCTTGCTTCCTTCCTCCTAGGGTAGATGCGCGCGACAGCCAGAGGCACCCCGATGTTCCGCCAGATCTGGCACGCGATCCGCTTCTTCGCCGCCACCCGAGTCCGCACCCGTGACGAACTGGACTCCGCGCTGCGGCATTCACCGCGCTTCATCATCGTGGAGGGGACTGAGGCCTTGCGCGCCTATGCCGCCAGCCTGGCCTATCGTGGTGGGCAGGAAGCGGCGGCGCTGGAATCCGCGTCAGCCCAGGCTGGGCCGGCCTACATCTCAGTGCCCACGGTCGGCCGGATCAGGGATGGCTACCGCCAACGTCCCGGGCCAGTCCGCCACCCCAGTGAACGGCGCCGCAAGAAGGGCCGCCGCACGGACCGCATCTCGCTGCAGGCTGGTATGGGAACCGTCATAGCGGCATTCACGGCGCTCATCGCCCTGCTCGGCGCAGAGTGGCTGCTATGGCCGAGCAGCACGCCGGAACTGGTGCGCGGCCCGCACCGTGTTGTGCAGCCCCCCCGGCGTGGCGACGTCGTGGCGTTGCCCACCCATGCGCCGCTGGCGCCGCCGCTCAGCTTGCACGAGCAGGTCATCCGCGTGCTGGTGCCGCTGCTCGTGCTGGCGGCGGTTTGCGCCATGCTGGTCCTCATCTGGCAGACGATAGGGCCAGGGCGGCCCGTTCGTCTCAGCTGGCGGGTCGCCTACCGGGTGCCGGGCCAGCTCGTCATTGCGAGGGTGCGCACGAAAACGGCGTAGCGGATGACGCCCTGTGACCCGCGCGCGCTCTTGTTCCGCCCACCTGGATCGCCTACCTGCGGCAGCATGAGTGACACGTTCGACCAGCCCGAGACCGCCACCGACACCACCGGCCCAGAGGCCCTGATGAGCGAGGCCGCGCGGCGGATCGCCGAGCTGGAAGCCGAGCGCGACGAAATGCGCGACAAGTGGATGCGTGCCGAAGCCGAGACGCAGAATATCAAGGCGCGCAGCCGCCGCGAGGTGGACGAGACACGCCAGTACGCCGTGCAGAAATTCGCCAAGGATGTGGTGGAAGCCGCCGAGAACCTGCGCCGCGGCATTACCAGCCTGCCTGCCGCGGCACCTGGGGAGCCGGAGATCGTCACCAAGCTACGTGACGGGTTCGAAGGCGTGGAGCGCAGCTTCGTGGCTCTCCTGGAGCGCAACGCTATCCTGGGCGACGATCCGGTCGGCAAGCCGTTCGACGCGAACCTGCACCAGGCGATGGCCGAGCAGCCGACCGCCGAGCACCCGCCAGGCACCGTGATGCAATCCTGGAGCCGGGCCTGGACGCTGAACGGCCGCTTGCTGCGGCCCGCCATGGTCGTCGTGGCCAAGGCAGAGGGCGCGCCGGGGCTCGATACACAGGCCTAGCTTCGCGGCGGGCCGGCAGCGGCGCTCGCGAACGCCCCGGTCCGCGAACAGACAGCGCCCTATCGTTTGTCGTCTTAAGCCTACGCTGGTCGCCCTAGCTCCAGCACGACACATTGCTCGCGCCGGCCACGTGCCGGAGCGAAGATCATCGCCTCCGCGATCGTCACCATGCCAAAGCCGCGCAGCAGCGACAGCGAGCGTTCATTGCCAACCTGCGCTTCTGCGGCGAGGACGTCGAAGTCAAGCAGCCGGAATGACGCAGGGATCACGGTCGCCAGGGCTTCGCGCATGTAGCCCCGGCCCTGATGTTGCTCGCCAAGCCAGTAGCTCAGCAGCCCGCGACGTCGGTCCGTGCGCATCACGCTGAGCCATCCCAGGAAGCTCCCGTCGGCCAGGCGTTCGATGGCGAGCGGAAGCGCGCAACCGTCTGCAAGGCTGGCCGCTATGCGTTCTGCCGCCATCTCGGGCGTAAAGGGGACTGGCCAGGAGATGACCCAGCGGCTCACGGCGGGGGTCATCAGGGCGGACATCACGGCAGCATCGTCTGGCCGGACGCGACGCAGCTGTAAACGTGGGGTCGTCAGCGGTGGAAGCGAGCTGAGATCAAGTATAGGCAAGGCCTTCTTTTTTATAAAAAGAAGCAACAAACTTTTGCTCCGCTGTCGCGGGATCGTTCCGTCAGCACGCTGTCGCTGATCCGCTTGAGCGATACTCTTCCGCGACTTACGCTGATGGAGCAAAACGACCGCTTACTTCCTTCTACTGCAGCCCACGGTTAGGCGCGTCGAAAGACAGCCCGCCCACACGCAGATCCAGCGGCCGGTCCGGCGCTTCAGCTACCTCAAGAGCCGCCTCGTGTCGCGCCCTGTAGGTCCGTCGCAGATCGGCGGGTGCCGGGTCCAGCACCGGCATCGGCGCGTGTGTCACATTGGCCTGCATCACGCCGCGGTCCGCCCGCGGATAGATGAAGCCATGCGTCGGGTAGATGCTGCCGAAGGCGCCGCCGTGGCCGAGCTGCACGCGCACCGCGCTCCAGTCGTTGTCCTCCGACACGTCCTTGACCTCGATGTCGCGGGCGATCCCGTTGCTGTTCCAGTGGCTCTGGTCGATGACGATGGTGCGGCTGTCTTCCACACCGGTCACCACCGCCACGTGACCCAGCGGCATGCGGCCGTTCGGGCGGAAGCTCAGCACGCTGCCGTTCTCAGGCCGGGCGCCGCGCTCATAGACACCCGCGGCGTTCGTCCACCAGTCCCTGGCATTGCCGGAGATCTCGATCCCCGCATCCGCCTTGGCGAAGGCTACGCACTGGATCACGCGCACACTCGGCACGGTGTCATAGGCAACGGAGAGGCTATGATGGGCATGACGTGTATGATGCCTGCCGCCGCGGGCCGCCGCCTGGCTGAAGCTGGCCACAACGGCAGTGGCAACCAGAACGCTTAAAACCGCGTTCTTCTTCTCGCCAGCGAACATGCGCCCTCCGTGAAAGCCATCAAACTGACACACGCGGTAACAACCCGCGCGCAACCCTGGCAACCACTTTGATCACGGCTCAGCGATTTTATCCACTGTTAACCAAAATACCCGTGTGTAGGGAGGTAATTTATAGGCTCTGTTTCCTAATTTCGCTGCATTTTCGGCTTTTGAAACAGTGTGTAATTTCCTCGTGGTTAATTTACCAGCGCGTTGCGGAACTACCACAGAGATCACTTGCAGGTCGTAACCATGATCTCCACGAGCAGTGCCGGATCAGCGAGTTCCGCCTGGACGCATACCCGCGCCGGCGCCTGCCCTTCCGGCAGCCAGGCGGACCAGACCTCGTTCAGCGCCCCACGATCCTTGATGTCCTTCAGCCAGATCTGCGCCTGCAATATGCGGGTGTTGTCGGTACCGTGTAGCTCCAGCACCTCGTCGATCTGGGCCAGCACATCCCTGGTTTGCCCGGTGATGTCAGCCGACGCGTCGCGGGCCACCATGCCCTGTGTATAGACGAAGCCGTGATACTCCACGGCCTTTGACAAGATTGCGTTTGCTTCTGTGCGTATGATGCGGCTCATGGTTCTACCCTCTGTCCGTAAAGCAACAAGCAAGCATGGGGCTCTGCCCCAAACCCCGCTGGGGCCTTGACGCCCCAGACCCCCGAATTTGTTTAGACGTCCAGGTTGGCGACTTTTAGCGCGTTGCCCACGATGAAGTCCCGGCGTGGCTCTACTACATCGCCCATGAGCGTGGAGAACACCTGGCCGGCGTCTTCCACATCGCCCACACGCACCTGCAACAGCGTGCGCACGCTCGGGTCCAGGGTGGTCTTCCAAAGCTGGTCGGCGTTCATCTCGCCCAGACCCTTGAAGCGCTGCAGCGCCAGGCCGCGGCGCCCTTGCAGAAGCATGCGCTCGAAGGCGCTGGCGGGGCCGGGCATCGCAATCTCCTGGCTGTCCAGCTTCAGCGTCGCCGGCGTCCTGAAACCCGCCGCCAGCCGCTCGGCGCGGTCTGCCAGCCAGCGGGCCTCCGCACTGCGCAGCGCGGCCGCATCGAAGCTATAGCGTTCGGCCACGCCGCGCACCACGCGGGCGATCTGCAGGCTGCTCGCGTCGGCGGCGACCTTCCAGCCGCGCTCGTTGGGCAGCGCCACCGCGTCCAGCCTGGCCGCCAGGTCCTGCGCGCCGGCCTGGGCGCGCGCGGTGTCCGGCGTCAGCACGCCGGCGATCGCCGCCTGCTCCAGCAGCGCCAACGGCACCGCGTTCTCTGACAGCCGGCGCAGATGCGCGTGCACCTCGCGCAGCCAGCGCGCCTCCTCCGCCAGCTCCGGGCCTTCCAGCCGCGTGCCGTCCGCCCGCGTCAGCGACGCGGCACCGCCCAGTGCCTTGTCGAGAAGATAGTCGTCCAGCGCCCCGTCGTTCTTCAGGTAGCGTTCCTCGTTGCCGCGCTTGGCGCGGTACAGCGGCGGCTGGGCGATGTAGAGGTGCCCGCGCTCGATAAGCTGCGGCATCTGCCGGTAAAAGAACGTCAGCAGCAGCGTGCGGATGTGGCTGCCGTCCACGTCGGCGTCCGTCATGATAACGATGCGATGGTAGCGCAGCTTGCTAACGTCGAAGCCGCCCTGCTCCGGCTCGCCGCGCCCGATGCCGGTGCCCAGCGCGGTGATGAGCGTGCCGATCTCGGCACTGCCGAGCATGCGATCGAACCGCGCGCGCTCCACGTTCAGTATCTTGCCCTTCAGCGGCAGGATGGCCTGGTGCTTGCGGTCCCGCCCGCCTTTGGCCGAGCCGCCGGCGCTGTCCCCCTCTACGAGAAAGATCTCGCTCTTCGCCGGGTCGCGCTCCTGGCAATCCGCCAGCTTGCCCGGCAGGGTGGAGATGTCCAACACGCCCTTGCGCCGCGTCAGCTCGCGCGCCTTGCGGGCCGCCTCGCGTGCGCTCGCCGCATCCATCACCTTCTGGATGATGCCGCGCGCCTCCTTCGGGTGCGTCTCGAACCAGTGGCTGACGGCATCCGCCACGGCCGCCTGCACCACCGGCTGCACCTCGCTGCTGACCAGCTTGTCCTTGGTCTGACTGGAAAATTTCGGATCTGGCACCTTCACGGACAGCACGGACGTCATGCCCTCGCGCATGTCGTCACCCACCAAAGCGAGGCTGTCTTTCTTGCCCATCCCGTCGGCATATTTGCTGACGATGCGCGTCAGCGCCTGGCGGAAGCCGGCCAGATGCGCACCGCCGTCACGCTGCGGGATATTGTTGGTGAAGCACAGCATTGTCTCGTGGAAGCTGTCGTTCCACGTCAGCGCAAACTCCACCCGTATGCCGGACGCGGCATCATCGGTGATCGAGCTGATGCAGGGCGTGAACACGGGAATCTTGGCGCGGTCGAGATATTCCGCGAACGCACGCAGCCCGCCCTCGTAGAACAGGTCGACCTCCACCGGCGGCGCGTGCCGCTCGTCACGCACCACGATGCGCAGGCCGGAATTGAGAAATGCCAGCTCCCGCAAGCGGCGTTCGAGGATGGCGAAATCATATTCCACCTTGGTGAACGTGCCGCTGCTCGGCTTGAATGTGACCTCCGTGCCCTGCGGCTTGCCGGACGGGCCCACCACCACAAGCGGCGCCACGGCGTCGCCGTGCTCGAACCGGATGAAATGTTCCAGCCCGCCGCGCCAGATGCGCACTTCCATCCATTCGGACAACGCATTCACCACGGCGGCGCCCACGCCGTGCAGGCCGCCGGAAACCTTGTAGGAATTCTGGTTGAACTTGCCGCCGGCATGCAACCGCGTCAGCACGACTTCCGCCGCCGACACGCCCTCTTCGGCATGCATGTCGGTGGGGATGCCGCGGCCGTCGTCGCGCACCGTCACCGAGCCGTCGCCGTTCAGCACCAGGGAGACGTTGTGCGCGTAGCCGGCCTGCGCCTCGTCCACCGCATTGTCGATGATCTCGAAGGCCATGTGATGCAGGCCGCTGCCGTCATCGGTGTCGCCGATATACATGCCAGGGCGCTTGCGCACCGCATCCAGGCCTCGCAGCACGGAGATAGAGGCCGCATCGTAGTCCTGCGCGATGGGGTCGGCGTCGGGCGCAGGCGCAGCGGTGTCGGGCATGCCGAGGTGTGACTCCATGAAGGTAGAAGAATCAGTAATATAGGCTGTTCGTCCGCGTGAAGCCAGGGTGGGCGGCGGCGAAGGAAGCAAGGCCTTCTTTTTTGAAAAAAGAAGCAAAAAACTCTTACTACCCCGCATTTGCCGCACCCGGGTGCCTACGGACACATCGCGATCGTGGACACAGCGCAAGAGACAAAAGTTTTTTGCTTCTTTTTCTCAAAAAAGAAGGCCTTGCTTGCTTACCTACGCCAGCCCGCCCCCGCCCGTCCGCACGAACTCCGCCTGCCCCCGCAAAGGTGCGAACACCTCCGCATCCGTCCCGGTCAGGAACACCTGCGCCTTCAACCCCGAAAGCTCGTGCCAGAGGGCGAAGCGCCGCGCCTCATCCAGGTGCACCGCCGGCTCGTCCAGCAATAGCAGCGGCGCCATGCCCCGCGACTCGGCGATCAGGGCCGCATGCGCCAGCACCACGCCAATCAGCATGGCGCGGCACTGCCCTGTGCTGGCCTGCTGCGCGGACAGACCAGTCGCCGCATCCGTCAACCGCATGTCCGCCCGGTGCGCGCCCAGCGTGCTGGTGCCGGCCGCCGCATCCGCGCCGCGCCGGTCCGCGAGTTCGGTGCGCAGCCAGCCTTCCACGGCCAGGGCCGGTTCCCTGGCCAGCCGCTCCGCGACCCCGTCCTCCAGCGCCAGGCGGGCGCGCGGGAAGACGGCCGAGGCCGCCGGCGCCGCGTTCAGCCGCGCCACGAACCCGGCGCGCGCCGCGGACACCGCCACGGTATGGCGCGCGACGGCTTCCTCCAGCCCGGACAACCAGGCCGGATCGGCCCGCCTGCCAGCCTGGCGCGCGGCGGCCAGCACGCGGCGGCGTTCTGCCAGCGCGGTGTCGTGCGCGGACACCTCGCGTGCGTGGCCAGGTTCCAGCGCCCAGACCAGACGGTCCAGGAAGCGCCGGCGCCCGCTGGCCCCCTCGGCGAACAGCGTGTCCATCTGCGGCGTCAGCCAGATCGTGGCGATGCGCGCGGCGAGCTCGGCCTGGCTGCGCGGCTCGGCGCCGTCCAGGCGGAACACGCGGCGCTCGCCGCCGGCCGCCAGCAGGCCGGTGCCGATATCCGTCCGCGCCGTACCGTCCATCAGCCGGCCGGCCACGGCCCAGGTGCCGGATCCGCCGTGCCGCGCCATCTCCGCCAGGCGGGACCGGCCGAAGCCGCGGCCCGGGCTGAGCAGTGCGATCGCTTCCAGCAGGTTCGTCTTGCCCGAGCCGTTCGGGCCGGTGATCACGGCCATCTGGGCGGAGGGGCGCCAGGTCAGCGCGGCGTAGTTGCGGAAGTCGGTCAGGACCAGGCGGGTCAGGGTCAGCACCGGGGGTGCCTACACGAAGGAAAGAGGAAAGCAGTTCTTTTTTGAAAAAAAACACCAAAAAACTCTGACTCCGCTGTCGCGGACCTCACCGGAAAGTCGGCGACAGCGGAGTCAAAAGTTTTTTGCTTCTTTTTTTCAAAAAAGAAGGCCTTCCTTCCTTTCGCTGCATCAGCGAACTACAACAGTGCCAAACGGGGACACCCACCGACAATGCCCGACATGGCCATCACCGACCGCCCGATCCCGCCACGCGGCACCGCGAGCAGCACCGACCTGCACCAGATCATCGTGGTAGGCGGCGGTGCGGCCGGCCTGCAACTGGCTACCAAGCTCGGCGACACGCTGGGCAAACGCGGCCAGGCGCAAGTGACACTGGTGGAGAAGTCGCGTACCCACATCTGGAAGCCGCTGCTGCACGCCATCGCCGCCGGCGGCATGCGACGCTCCCAGCACGAGCTGAACTACCTGGCCCAGGCACGCTGGCACAACTTCACCTGCCGCCTAGGCGCGCTGGCCGGAATCGACCGCGTGCGCCGCGAGGTCCAAATCGCCGCCACCTTCGACGACGAGGGCCGCGAGGTAACGCCGCAGCGCAGCTTCCCCTACGACACGCTGGTGATCGCCGTGGGCTCGGTCACCAACGATTTCGGCACGCCGGGCGCCGCCGAGTTCGCGGTCCCGCTGGAGACCCCCGAGCAGGCGACGCGCTTCAACAAGCGCATGGTGAACGCCTGCCTGCGCGCCAACGCCCAGCCGGAGCCGGTGCGCCTCGGCCAGCTTCACGTAGCCATCATCGGCGCCGGCGCCACCGGTACCGAGCTTGCCGCCGAACTGCACCGCACGGTGCGCGAGGTGGTGGCCTTTGGCATGACTCGCATAGACCCCGCGCGCGACGTGAAGATCATCCTGATCGAGGCCGCCCCGCGCATCCTGCCCGCGCTACCGGAACGCATGTCCGCCTCCACGGCCGAGCTGCTTGGCAGCCTCGGCGTGGAGGTGCGCACCGGCGCCAAGGTGGCCGAAGTGCGCGCGGACGGCGTGGTGCTGGACGGCGGCGAGGTGATCCCGAGCGAGCTCGTCGTGTGGTCGGCCGGCGTGAAAGGTCCCGATTTCCTCGCCGATCTCGGCCTGGAGGTGAACCGCATCAACCAGCTCGTGGTGGAACAGACGCTGCGGACCACGCGCGATCCGAACATCTTCGCCATCGGCGACTGCGCCGCCTGCCCGCGCGAGGGCTTTCCCAACGGCGTGCCGCCACGCGCTCAGGCCGCCCACCAGATGGCCAGCCACATGATCGCGCAGATCAACCTGCGGCTGGACGGCCGACCGCTGAAACCCTTTATCTACCGGGATTTCGGCTCGCTCGTCTCGCTTGGGCGCTACAGCACGGTCGGCAATCTGATGGGGTTTGCAGTGGGGCGCGGGCTGTTCATCGAGGGGTATTTCGCGCGGATGATGTACCGATCGCTCTACGCGATGCATCAGGCGGCGCTACACGGGAACGGGTCGATGATCTGGCGCACGCTGACTAGCTTTGTTAGCCGGCGGCCGGAGCCTGGAGTGAAGCTGCACTAGGCAAGGCGAGTAAGGCCTTCTTTTTTGAAAAAAAGAAGCAAAAAACTTTTGCTCCCTGTCGGCGGGTGCTGAGACAACGCGCGACAGCGGACCAAAAGTTTTTTGCTTTTTCTTCAAAAAAGAAGACCTTTCTTGCCTTACTTCATCAGCTCGATCGACACGCTGCGTTTTTCAAAAAACGCCAAGATCCCCAGCTTCCACCAGGCAAGATCAGGCGACACCGCAGCGAACCCGGGCGTAAATCCGCAGCCGCTCATGATGCGGCCAGGCGGATCAATGATGAACACCATCGTGTCGCCAGGCGACGTGCCCGAGGCCCAGGTCTGCGCACGCGCGGAGATCGCCTTGTCCATGCTGCGGTAATCGGCAAGCAACGCCGGTGCTGCCGGCACGAACAACAGAAGAACCGCGGCCGCCCATGCGACGGCGCCCGCGTTCGAGCGGGTGTGCGGCCAGGCAGCGCCGAAGGCGGCCAGGGCCAGGGTGATGAAGCAGGCGCGCATCGTGTCATGCCGTGCGCAGCAGAGGCGGCCGAACTGGAAATAGCCGCTTGCCAGGGAGGCGAACGCGGCCAGCAGCAAGGCTGCACCGAACGCCGGCAGCACACGGCCAGCCGCACGAGTATTGCCGAAAATCCAGTGAGCGCCAAGGAAGATCAACACACGCGAGGCGATCGAAAGCGGCGTGGACGGAGCGGCCCCGCCCGGCAGATCCGGCCGTCCAAGATCGCCCACAAAGTCCGGAACCGCCCGAAGCAGGGCCGCGACGCCGTGATGCAGAACCAGCGGGTCTGCGCCATCGCCTTCGATCGTGCCCACGCGCCCGTGCAGCACGAGCGCCAGGTCGACGAGCCCCACAGCCACGCCGGGAAGCAGCCACAACGATTGCCGCCAGGGCGCGCCCGACTGCGCGCACCCGATACAGACGGCGATGCTCAAGCTGGCGAAAATGCCGACTTCGCTTGAGCCGGCCACAATGAACAAAGCGAGCCCCGCGGCCGTGTGGCGCCGGACCCGCGTGCCCACCCCATCCAGCAGAAGCCAGAAAAGCCAGACGGCGCCCGCCAGCGTCGGCACGTAGGACAGGCCGCCGGCCGGCCAGTAGAACACCTCCGTGACGCTGTGCCCGACCAGGAAAAGTGCCATCAGGCTGAGCCCCGCCAGGACGCGAGGCAGGCGATGCGCCTCCGCGCGCCAGGCCGGAACCAGGCAAGCGCAGGCGAGCCCTGCCCACAGCACCGTCATGCAGCTTCCGGCAAGCGGCCTGTGCCATGCCAGGACCGCGGCGCCATACGCACCGTAGAACACGTTGGAGACCAGGCGGGGACTCCACGTGAGATACCAGTGCAGGTAATAGCCCCAGCCGCCCTCACGCAGGAACGCGAAGACCATGTATTCGTCGCCCTGCCAGCGCGCACGCGGCAGCAGTGCCGCGTAGGCCGCGATGACGCACAGCATCAGGCAACAGCAGATACCCGGCAGCAACCAGGCGGCCGGCCGGCCGAGCCTCATCCGCAAGCGTAGCTGGACAGGCTGTCGATGAAAGCGCGTGCGTCAGCGATCTCGTCTATGTTGCCGAGAAGCATTTCGCGCTCAATCGCCTGGCCGTAGCGGCTGTGCGGCGAGACGCCGGCCACACGCAGCGTCCCGTCCCAGGAAATGCGGCACGTATAATAATCGGGCATACAGAGCGCCGTGTCGTCCGGCGAAGCCTGCGCGGCCGCGCCGGATTGTGGCTCCGGCGGCGGCAGGAGCAGTAGCCGGTCCACCGGATAGGATGGCAGGCGCTCGCGCAGGCGCACCCAATCGGCCGCGTCCAGGAACTCGGCGGCCCGGAACTCTGCCGGGATATAGGGCATGTCAAACGTATAACGAAACTCGACCCTCCACCCGCGGCGCTCCTCCAGCAGGTACGTGGCCAGTCCGGGAAGTTCATCGACGTTGGATTTATACGCCATCGCGATGTAGCGCAGTTTCGGCGGCGCGGGAACGCGCGCGAACGCATCGAGCAGCTTGTCCCAGTTCTCCTGGAAGATGCGGTAACGCGCGCCCTTGCGCATGCGCTCGTAGATCGCCGGGTCGCGGCTCTCGATCGAGATGTTGACATTGTACATCCCGCTTTCCGCCAGCCAGGTGAAATACGAATCCGGCATGCGCTTGGCCAGGTTCGTCGTGTAGAACACCTTCCTCCGGTATTCGCGCGGCACGCTGTCGATGAACGCGGTCAGTTGCGGATGCAACGTCGGCTCGTGCAGGCAGGAAAACCAGAACTGGCCGTCACGCACGTAAGGCAGCAGCCGCAGCGCGTTCGCCAGCGTCGGCTCCGTCATGAAATGCGTGGTGTGGGTGCCCGCGTAGTCATACAGGCAGAACGGGCAACGCAGGTTGCAATTGTCCACGATGTCCATGGCCACATGCAACAGCGGCTCGAAACTGGTGCGCGGATCGCCGGTGACCGGCAACCCGGTGCGCCCGCCCACGGCGCGGACCGTGATCGCGGCAGGCGCCGCCGGCGGTGCGGACAATCGCGTGTGGAAACCATGCGCCGCGTCGCCGACGCCGTTGTAATTTAGATGATAGCGATACTGGTCGGCCACGCCCGATCCCAGAACCCGTCCGGTCTGCGTGCACACCACCTCGTAAGCCAGGCGCCTGGCCGGGTCGGCCGGGTCCATCATCCAGCCTGCCACATGATCGGCGCTCAGCTCGTCGATAACGCCATCTATCGCGGGTTCCGGCATCGGCGGAGCGACAGGCGCACTGCGCTCCCGCCACCTACGGCCCAGTTGCGCAATGCTGCCTTGGAACATGTCGGGGTGGAGTCCTTGCTTCGCTTTACCAACCTACGACGGGTTTATCGGGAGAAGAAGCAAGGCCTTCTTTTTTGAAAAAAAGAAGCAAAAAACTTTTGACACCGCTGTCGCGGACTCGACGAAAAAGGCGCGCCCTGGTCTGGGCGCGCCTTATGGTCAGGCTTGGACGTCTTTGCCGCGGCGGTCGGCCATGAACTGGTCGAACTCGTGCTTGTCCTTGGCCTGGCGCAGCTTCTCCAGGTATTCGACAAACTCCTTCTGCTCGTCCTCCAGCCGCTTTATCGTCTCGGCGCGATACTCATCGAACGCCGCGTTGCCGCTGGAGTGCATGCCGCCGAACCGCCAGCCGCGGCCTCGCATGCCGGTGTTGTGCCACTGCCCTCTGGACTGGCAGCGCCACGCCCTCGCCCGGCCGCTGAACACCACGAACATCAGGGCCGTCAGACCAACCGGCCAGAAGGTCCAGAACCCAAGGATTATCAGCGCGATCCAGGCGCCTTTGCCATACTCATCAAGCTTCTCGACGATCGGCACCGCTAGTCTCCTGTGTGAATGTGAAACACATTTACATAGATGGAAGAGCGTCCTCCGGAGTCAAGACCTTCGTTCATCCAGCCGGTTCGAACCGCAAAACCCCCACACGCCGGGCCGGCGTGCCAGCCGGCGCGTCGCTCGGATGCGACACGCCATCCAGCACAGGCACTTCGGCGAAGTCGAACGGGCTGACACCCTCCAGGCAGGCGGCGTTCACCCCGAACTGCCTGGGGTTGGACCGCCTTTGGTGGTGCGTATAGATGCCGCACACCGAGCAGAAGAAATGCTGCGCCGTCCCGGTGTTAAAGCTGTAGCACGTCAGTTTGTCCTCGCCCGTCAGGAAGCGCAGGCCGTCGAGCTCGGCCGACACCGCCACCGCGCCGGGCATCCGGCAGTAGGAACAGGTGCATCGCCGCGCAGTGTTCAGCCTGTCGGTCAGGGTCACTTCGAAGCGCACG
>CAXTCL010000002.1:0-51565 GCA_964242035.1 uncultured Acetobacteraceae bacterium
AGCAGCGCCGACACCTCGGCGCCGGCCTGGGTGAAGCGGAAGATGTTGTCCACGAAGAACAGCACATCCTGGCCCTCGTCGTCGCGGAAATACTCGGCGAGCGTCAGCCCGGTCAGGCCCACGCGGGCGCGCGCACCCGGCGGCTCGTTCATCTGGCCATAGACCAGCGCCACCTTGCTGCCCTCGGTGGTGTTCTCGCCCAGCTTGATCACGCCGGCGTCGATCATCTCGTGGTAGAGGTCGTTGCCCTCGCGGGTGCGCTCGCCCACGCCGGCGAACACCGACACGCCGCCATGGCCCTTGGCGATGTTGTTGATCAGCTCCTGGATCAGCACTGTCTTGCCCACGCCGGCGCCGCCGAACAGGCCGATCTTGCCGCCCTTAAGATAGGGCGCCAGCAGATCGACCACCTTGATGCCGGTCACCAGCACCTCCACGGCCGCGGCCTGGTCCTCGAAGGACGGCGCGCTGCGGTGGATCGGCATGGAGCGCGTCGCACCCACCGGGCCGCGCTCGTCGATCGGATCGCCGATCACGTTGAGGATGCGGCCCAGCGTCTCCGGCCCTACAGGCACCGTAATCGGCGCGCCGGTGTCGCTGACCGCCTGGCCGCGCACCATGCCATCCGTGCTGTCCATGGCGATGCAGCGCACGGTGCGCTCGCCCAGCTCCTGCGCCACTTCCAGGACGAGCTCGCGCTCGCCGATGCGGCTGGTGAGCGCGTTCTGGATGAAGGGGAGGTCGCCCTCGAACTGCACGTCCACCACGGCGCCTAGCACCTGGGAGACGCGGCCTACTGAATTGGTTGCCATTGTGTTTGCTCCGTTAAGGCAAGGCCAAGGGCTCTGCCCCTGGACCCCGCTGGGGCCTTGGCCCCAGACCCCGTTACTTTGGGTGGGTTCTTAGGGAAGTTTAAGGGCGTGCGCTAGGGAGACGTCGCAGTGGTGCATCTGGCGAGCGCGAAAGCTACTATCGAAGCTCGCAAGCTGAGCGGAAGTTGACTTGCCGCCTCGTCTCTCGTCCATAGTCCTTGCTCTATCTTTGGTCACAGCGGCGCACTTGGCTGCAGCGAAACCAGAGACGGCCGACAAATGGTTTTCGATTACAGGAAAGCCGGACTTTGCCGATGTCAAAGAGCAGCTACAGGTCGTTGTGGACGAACACGCGGCCACGACCGCAAACCAGTTCTGCGTGGTCGGCGAGAAAGGTGCCGGCTTCATGGAGGCGTGGGTTTATTGGCCCTCAGCCAACAAGCTGATCCTCTGGTTACCAGATCGTGACAACCCACACGCGATCGCAGGGTCGAAGCGCTACCTCGATCTAACACGCGACGTAGTCAACGGGACGGACGTTCACGGCAGTACTCACATGCTTACCCGCGCAACGGCGGATCAGAAGATCAACGGGTGCAAGCAGCACGGTGACACCTTCACGATCGAGAAGACCGCAAAGGGCGGAGAACATGGGTAAGCACCAACAAGTCCGGCGGCGGCAATAGCACGGGAGCGGCCGACAACCGTTTCAGGTGCCATGGAGCGCCTGTTCCTGCTCGAGGCGACAACCCCGGGGATGGCCGGCTACATTGCTTCCGAAAATCTTCGTGCTACGGGGCTGATGCGGCAAATAATCGAGACCCGGCTAAAATCTCCGTCTGAATACGGGGCGGGGAGCAACGACCGAGACCGACATCATTGAATTCGGGGGCCAGTTTGCCGGCTTCGGCGGCTGTCCGACGCTCGATGCAGACATGGTCTACAACTTGGCTCTGTTTTTTGAAGACTGCGAACAATACGCAAGACCGGCGTGAGCCTTCATAGGCGCAGTTCGTAGACGACGCGATTACCGCAGCAACAGAGACAACCGTGCTCCCCGTCGCCGACTACGCCGACGTGACCGCCTGGAGGACGACGACCACGGCATCACCCAGGCCGCGCTTCAGGCTACTTACACCTTGAGCGGAAACGACTTTACGCGACAGACCCGGTGCCACCGATGCCACGGCATGCTGCCAAGCACAGGCATAGAAGCCCTAAACCGGTTCCCGCGCGATAGGCTCAAGCCGTCTCCAGAAATCCGGAGTCATGGCAAATCGCCAGAGCCTGTGAGGAGCTCCAGGTGACCTGTCGGAATGATCAGCTACAGCGCCTCGGCACCCGAAATGATCTCGATCAGCTCGCGCGTAATGTTTGCCTGACGCGTTCGGTTGTAGTTCTGCGTCAGCCGCAAAATCATATCACCTGCATTGCGCGTAGCATTATCCATGCTCGTCATCTGCGCGCCATAAAAACCCGCATTACTCTCGAGCATCGCGCGGTAGATCTGGATGGCCAGGTTCTGCGGCAGCAGGCGGAGTAGTATCGTCTCCTCGTCCGGCTCGAACTCGTAAACCGCGCGCGCCCCTGAACCAGCAGCGTCGTCCGCCACCTCGGGCAACGGCAGCGGGATAATCTGCATCTCGGTCGGGATCTGCGCGATTACCGACTTGAAGCGGTTGTAGACCACCGTTGCCACGTCGAACTCGCCGCGCTCGAACATCGCGAACACGCGGTCGGCCACGTCTTTCGCAGCGGCGAACTCGATCGTCTTGCGGCCGCCCATTGCCAAATCGCCGCCAATGTTGTCGGCAAACTCGCGGCGCAGATAGTCACGCCCCTTGCGGCCGACAGCCAAAATCTTGACCGTCTTGCCCTCGCTCAGCAGCCGGCGCACAAGGCTGCGCGCTTGCCGCCCCACGCCCGAGTTAAACGCGCCCGCCAGCCCGCGATCCGCTGTCATGGCAATCACCAGATGCACCTGGTCGCGCCCCGTCCCGACCAGCAACCGCGGCGCACCAGGCGTGCCGGCCACGTTTGCCGCCAGCCGCCCCAGCATCGCCGACATACGCTCGGCATACGGCCGCGCGGCTTCCGCGGCGGCCTGGGCACGCCGCAGCTTTGAGGCCGCCACCATCTTCATCGCGGACGTGATCTTGCGCGTCGATTTGACGCTGTTGATACGGCCGCGAAGGTCCTTCAGCGAAGCCATGAGATCAGGCCTGGCTGAAACGCTTGGTGAAGTCTTCCAGGAAGGCCACCAGCTTGGGCTCGACGTCCTTCTTGATCTCGCGGCTGTCGCGAATCGAAGCGATGATCTCGCCTTGCGCCTTCATCTCGCTCAGCAACTGCTTTTCGAACGCGCCCACACGACCGATATCAATCTTGTCGAGATACCCGCGGGTGCCGGCAAAGATCACCACAACCTGGTCTTCCACCGGATACGGCGTGAACTGCGGCTGCTTCAGCAGCTCCGTCAGACGCGAGCCGCGCGCCAGCAATTGCTGGGTGGACGCATCGAGGTCCGAGCTGAACTGCGCGAATGCCGCCATCTCGCGATACTGCGCCAGCTCCAGCTTGATCTTGCCGGCCACCTGCTTCATCGCCTTGATCTGCGCCGCCGAGCCCACGCGCGAGACCGACAGGCCCACGTTCACCGCCGGCCGGATGCCGCGGAAGAACAGCTCGGTCTCCAGGAAGATCTGCCCGTCGGTGATGCTGATCACATTGGTGGGGATGTAGGCGGACACGTCACCGGCCTGCGTCTCGATCACCGGCAGCGCCGTCAAAGAGCCGGCGCCATGCGCGTCGCTCATCTTGGCCGCACGCTCCAGCAGGCGGGAGTGCAGGTAGAACACGTCGCCAGGATAGGCCTCGCGGCCAGGCGGTCGGCGCAGCAGCAGCGACATCTGGCGATACGCCACCGCCTGCTTGGAGAGGTCGTCGTAGAAAATCACCGCGTGCATGCCGCGGTCACGGAAATACTCGCCCATCGTGCAGCCGGTGTAGGGGGCCAGGAACTGCATCGGCGCCGGGTCGGACGCGGTGGCGGCAACCACGATGGTGTAGTCGAGCGCGCCGCGCTCCTCCAGCGTGCGCACGATCTGCGCCACGGTGGAGCGCTTCTGGCCGATCGCCACGTAGATGCAGAACAGCTTCTTTTTCGCGTCGTCGCCGGCCGCGTCGTTGGCGGCCTTCTGGTTCAGGATGGTGTCCAGGATGACGGCGGTCTTGCCGGTCTGGCGGTCGCCAATGATCAGCTCGCGCTGGCCGCGGCCCACGGGGATCAGCGCGTCGATGCTCTTCAGGCCGGTCTGCATCGGCTCGTGGACGGATTTGCGCGGGATGATGCCCGGCGCCTTTACTTCCACCCGGCTGCGCTCGGTGGTGGCGAGATCGCCCTTGCCGTCGATCGCGTTGCCCAGCCCGTCCACCACGCGGCCGAGCAGGCCCATGCCGATTGGCACGTCCACGATGGTGCCGGTTCGGGTGACGGTGTCGCCCTCGCGTATGCCGCGGTCGTCGCCGAAGATCACGATGCCGACGTTGTCGGTCTCGAGATTCAGCGCCATGCCGCGCAGGCCCACACCGGGGAACTCGACCATCTCGCCGGCCATGATGTTCTGCAGGCCGAACACGCGGGCGATGCCGTCACCGACCGAGAGCACCTGGCCGGTCTCGGAGACGTCCGCCTCGGTGTCGAAGCTGGCGATCTGCTTCTTGAGGATTTCCGAAATCTCTGCCGGACGGATGTCCATGGCTCAGGCTCCCTTCATGGCGAACTGCAGGCGCTGCAGACGCGACTTTATGCTGTTGTCGTAGAGGCGGGCGCCGATCTTGACGACCAGGCCGCCCAGGATGGACGGGTCCACCTGCTCGTCTATGTTCACGTTGCCGTAGCCGGCCTCGATCAGGCGGGCGCGCACGGCCTCGCGCTGCGGCAGGCTGAGCCCGTGCGCGGTGGTGACATGCGCGGTGACCACGCCTCGCTTGCGCGCCACCAGTGCCGCGAAGGCGGAGAGTATGGAGCGGAGCTTGGAAAGCCGCCGGTTGGCCGCGATCACGCCCACGAAGCGCTGGATGGTCAGCGAGAAGCCCTGGTTCACCAGCACGGCGCGCGCGGCTTCGGTCGCCTGCTTCACATCGATCAGCGGGCTGTCCAGCAGCCGGCGGAAATCGGGGTTGGTGTCGATCAGCCGCGCGAGTTCGCTCGCCTGATCCACGGTGTGGTCGAGCGAGGCCTGCTCGTCGGCCAGGTCATACAGCGCGGCCGCGTAGCGATCGGCCAGCCCGCCGCCCTGGGAGATTGTCGTGCCGCCTGAGGCCACGTGAAACGGTTCCGATCATGAGGAGATAGCCCGGTTTCCACCGGCGCCGGGCGAATAGCATGGGGGGGTGGGGGAGGGCAACTTGCCAGGCACCCTGAAACACCATACCTATATCCATAAGTATTGTGGCAGGCAAGGTTGACCTCTTTAAAGCTGATCTCCGTAGGCACCTCGACAGGCGTGGTGTTGCCGAAGGACGTGTTGACGCGGCTGAACGTTGCCAAGGGCGATACCTTGTATGTCCTTGAAGAGGCGGACGGGTCGATTCGGCTCACGCCGTATGATCCCGCTTTTGCCTCCAAGATGGAGCATGCGGAGGACATCATGCGCCGGTATCGCAACACGCTCCATGAACTGGCGAAGTGACCCGGTTGCCAGGAGACTGGCGGATTGCGTGCAGATGCCTGCAGCGCGCCGGCGTAGGGCTGGACACGATTGGCTGAGTGGGTCTGGATTGACGAGAGGCTCGCACTTGCGCTGCACGCGCGCTGCCTGATCCTGCATGGCGGCGCGGCAGGTGTGCGGGACCTTGGGTTATTACGCTCGGCGTTGGCTAGCCCGCTCAACCTTGCCGCCTATGACGAGACTGCCGACGTGATAGGCCTCGCGGCGGCCTGCACAAGCGGCGTCCTGCAGAACCACCCGTTCATCGATGGCAACAAGCGCACCGGTTTCCTGGCCGGCGTGCTGTTCCTGGAACTGAATGGCTGCCGTTTCACAGCAAGCGAAGCAGAAGCGGCGAAGATGGTGCTCGCCGTGGCGGCCGGTAAATTGGACGAGGCGAGCTATCGGAACTTCCTCGCGGCAAACACCGGTTAGGGTCGTTGCATTTGCGGTTGCTGAAGAAGTCGCCGTCTTGCGCACCGGCATTTATCTCGCCGGAGGAAGCACTGCAAAGCAAGCAAGGCTTTCTTTTTGAAAAAAGAAGCAAAAACTTTTGCTTCTCGGCATTTGCAGCGCGCGTTTTCATCCGAGAGAAGGCCTTGCTTGCTGCCATCAGGCAGCGGCAAAACCGCTGGTGTTCTTCAACGCCCGAAGGGACAGTCCTCGCAGTCTAACCCTTGCGCCTTTCTCACTCAGCCGACAGTGACCCCACCGCAGCCGACAGCAGCCCAGCATCACCCACCGCCAGCACCCGCCCATCCGAAGCCGGCGTCAGCGCCGCCCCGCGCCAGTCCGTCACGCGCCCGCCCGCCCCCTCAACCACCGGCACAATGGCGGCCCAGTCCCAAATCTTCAGGTCGCACTCGGCGATGACGTCGATCTGCCCCAACGCCAACAGCCCGTAGGCATAGCAGTCGCCGCCCCAGGACGTCCTCGCCACCGCGCCGGCAAGCCTGCGCCAGGCCGGCGCATGCGCCCCCAGCATGTCCGGCGAGGTGCAGGACAGCTCCGCCCGCGCCAGTCCCCTACAGGACCGCGTGCCCGCCACACCCCCGAAAGGCCCGCTGAAGCGCGTCTTCTCACCCGCAACCCCCACCCAGCGCTCGCCGGTCACCGGTTGGTCGATGATGCCCAGCACCGGAACTCCGCGGTAAAGCAGCCCGATCAGTGTGCCAAAGGTAGGCCGCCCGGTGATGAACGCGCGCGTGCCGTCGATCGGGTCGAGCACCCAGCAATGATCGGCACCCGCGTTCTGCAGCCCGTCTTCCTCGCCGAGTATGCCATGGTCTGGAAAGGCCGCGGCCAGCACGTCGCGCATCGCGCGCTCGGCGCCACGGTCGGCGAGCGTGACGGGGCTCTGGTCAGCCTTGACGTCGGTTACGAGACCGGACCGAAAATAATGACGTATGACGGCGCCGGCGGCATCCGCGGCGGCTAGGGCTGCGGTCAGTGGCGTCATCAGGAAGGAAGCAAGGCCTTCTTTTTTGAAAAAAAGAAGCAAAAAACTTTTGGTCCCTGTCGGCGCGCGCTGAAACAGCCGCCGACAGGGAGCAAAAGTTTTTTGGTCCTTTTTTTCAAAAAAGGACTGCTTGCTTACTTCGGCGCCGGCGCTGGCGACATCGTCGACTCAGGCGAGGCCGGCGCGGTTGTCGCAGACCCAGCCACCGCCGGCTTGTCCGCCGCACCGTTCGCACCCGTCGGCAACGGCAACGGCGTAGCCGAAAGCGTGTGCAGGTAGTCGATCACGTCCGCCCGGGTCTGGTCGTTGCCGATGCCCGCATAGGCCATCTTGGTGCCGGGCGCGTAGGCGCTCGGCTTGTAGAGCCACTGGTTCAGCTCCGCGTAGGTCCAGGTGCCGGGCTTGCCCTTCAGCGCGGACGAATAGGTGTAGCTGGCCACGCTGGCGCGCGGACGCCCTACCACGCCGTAAAGGTTTGGGCCGACCATGTTGGGGCCGCCTTCCTTGAAGTTGTGGCAGGCCACGCAGATCTTTTTCGTCAATGCCTGGCCGCGTGCCGGATCGGCCGAGGCCAGCAGCGGATCGAGCGGCGGCAGGCCGGGTGCCACGGCCGGTGTCGCGGCGACAGCACCTGGTGCCGGCGCCAGCTTGGCCGCGGCTGTCGCCTCGGCGTCGGCTTCGGTCTTGGTGGGCAGCGGCTCGGGGCTGGCGGACAGCGTGCGCAGGTAGTCGATCAGCGAGGCGCGCAGCTTGTCATTGGTGACGCCGGCATAGGCCATCTTGGTGCCCGGCGCGTATTCGCTCGGCTTGTACAGCCACTTGTTGAGCTCGGCGTAGGTCCACTTGCCGGTATGGCCCTTCAGGGCGGCCGAGTAGGTGTAGCCGGCGTAGCTGGCCTGCGCGCGGCCGACCACGCCGTACAGCGCCGGGCCCACCTTGTTGGCGCCGCCTTCGTTGAAGTTGTGGCAGGCCACACAGATCTTCTTGGTCAGCGCTTGGCCGTCATCGGGCGCGGCGCTGACAAGCAGCGGGGCGATCGGCGGGATCGGCGCCTCGGCAGGGGCGGACGAAGCCGTTGGCGGCGCGTCGGCGCCTTTTATGTCAAGCGCGCTCTTCTCCAGCCGTCCGGGGTGGACGAGGTTGTCGGACACGATACCCAGGCCCACGAACGCGATGCCTGCGACCAGAACAGCGCCCGCAAGCTTGTTGAACTCCATACTGTCCATGCGACGACAAACCCCAAGCTGATCCCGGCCATCAGGCGGTTCGTACCCGCGTATGACCTGACTATGTTGCGCGGCACCCTAGTGAAGTGGCACGCCCCTCACAACACCCCGAGACATGGCGCGCCCGCGCATTCCCGCCAGTCCGCGCGTCTGAGGAAACGCCGAAGCACCGGCCGCAACGCAGGAGCAAAAGTTTTTTGCTTCTGTTTTTCAAAAAAGAAGGCCTTTCTTCCTTCCGAGATGCCCCTCCCAGACGAAGCCCTGCTCAACCTGGCCGCCGCCCTAGCCTGGGAAGCCTCAGGCATCATCCTGGCCCTGCGCGCCCGCGGCGTCGCCACCGAGCGCAAGCCGGACGACTCGGCCGTGACGGAGGCTGACCGCCAGTCAGAGCGCGCGATCGCCGCCGGCCTGCGCCGCGCCACGCCGGGCATCGAGGTGGTGGCCGAGGAGGAGATCGCCGCCGGCCACGTGCCCGCCAGCGCAGGGGAGTACTGGATGGTCGATCCGCTGGACGGCACCAGGGATTTCGTGGCCCTGCGCGACGGCTTCACCGTCAACATCGGCCTGGTCCGCCACGGCCGGCCAGTGCTGGGCGTGGTCGCGGTGCCAGCCTGCGCGGAGGTGTTCGGCGGCATCGTCGGGCGTGGCGCCTGGCGCGAGGGCGGGTCTGGACGCCACGCGGTGCGCGTGCGCACGCCGCCGCCCGACGGGCTGGCGGTGCTGTCCTCGCGGCACAGCGCGGACGATCCCGGCTTGCGCGCGGTGCTGGCCGACGAGCGCGTGGCCAGCATCAGGCAGGTCGGCTCGGCGGTGAAGTTCTGCCGCCTGGCCGAGGGGTTGGCCGACGCCTATGTGCGGCTGGGCCGTACCATGGAGTGGGACACCGCCGGGCCGCAGGCCGTGCTGGAGGCGGCCGGCGGCTCCCTGCGCCTGCTGGACGGAAGCGCGTTGGCATACGAGAAACCGGGCTGGGCCAACCCACCCTTCATCTGCCGGGGCGCCGCATGACCGAGATCCTACACCCCGACGACCAGGGTATTGCCAGGGCCGCAGCCCTGCTGCGCGAAGGCGCGCTGGTGGCGTTCGGCACGGAGACTGTCTACGGGCTGGGTGCGGACGCCACGCGCGGGCGCGCGGTCGCCGCCATCTTCACCGCTAAGGGCCGGCCGCATTTCAACCCGCTGATTTGCCACTATCCGAATGCGGACCAGGCCTTCGCCCACGTGCAGGCCGACGCGCGCGCCCATGCCCTGGCGCGCGCCTTCTGGCCTGGCCCGCTGACCCTCGTCCTGAAGCGCAACGTCGATTGCCCGGTGGACCTGCTGGCGGGCGCCGGGCTGGACACGCTGGCCGTACGCGTGCCCGCCCATCGCGCCGCGCATTCCCTGCTGCGCCAGGCCGGCATCCCCGTCGCCGCCCCGTCGGCCAACCGCTCCGGCGGTGTCAGCCCGACCAGCGCCGCCCATGTGGAAGCCGACCTCGGCGGCCGGATCGCCGCCATACTGGATTGCGGCGCCTCGCCGATGGGGATCGAGAGCACGGTGCTGGACCTGACCGCCGAGGCGTTCCTGCTCCGCCCAGGCAGCATCACTGCGGGCGCCATCGAGTCGGTGATCGGCCGCATCGGCCGCGGCATGACGCCGGCACAGGCGCAGGCCGGCCGGACTTTGCGCTCGCCCGGCCTGCTGGTGTCCCATTACGCGCCCGGGCTGCCCGTGCGTCTGGCCGCCCGGGACGTGGCGCCGCACGAGGCACTGCTGGCGTTCGGCCCCGCTCTGCCCGCCGCGCTCACCTGGAACCTCAGCGCGTCGAGCGACCTGACCGAAGCCGCCGCGCGGCTGTTCGAAGGCCTGCGCTGGCTCGATGCCCAGGGGCGCCAGGCGGGGCTTGCCGGCATCGCCGTCATGGCCATCCCGTCGCAGGGCCTGGGTGCCGCCATCAACGACCGGCTGGAACGTGCCGCCGCCCCGCGAACGTAATCTCGCGCGCGGGAAACTTCGAGGAGGCAAACCTGTTCTGCGTTCATCCTCAGGGGAGCAAGAGACATGGACGAGAACCGCGTAGAAGGCACAGTCAAGGAATTTGCCGGCAAGGCACAAGGTGCGGCCGGCGACCTGCTTGGCGACAGCAAGACTTCGGGCGACGGCCGGTTGAAGGAAGCCGCAGGCCAGGCGCAGGAATATTACGGCGCGGCAGCCGACCAGATCCGCGGCCTGTCCGAGGAACTTACTGACCGCATACACGAGACGCCGCTGTTGGCAGTCCTCGGCGCCATCGGCCTGGGCTACCTGATCGGTCGCCTGAGCTCGCGTTGATTGTATAAGGCGGGGCCGCCTTGAGGTGGCCCCGCTTCCTACGGGCGGGTTCAGGAAGGAAGTAAGGCCTTCTTTTTTGTAAAAATGAAGCAAAAAACTTTTACTACTACGTTGGCCTCAACGCCTTTTCCAGTCCTGCGACAATCTTGGCGGCACCGACGATTGCGGGCCTTTATAGATGGCGGACAAGTTGCCCGGTCCGCTTGTGAATGAGGGATGCCACTATACTCCGGTGACAATCATGCGGCGCGCGCTCGAAACAGAGCAGGCACACCGTCTTAGCCTCGGCCAACAACACTGCCTCTGCCAATCCCAACTGGGCGTCTGGCGTTTTCATATGCTCGTCGAAGATGCGATGCATGTTGCCGATCCTGCCCCTCCGAACAGCATCCCGTCCGGCCTTCGGCGTGCCAAGTCGCGTGTCCAGCACATAGCCGATGCCGCATGCCAACAGCGATGCAGCGAGCACATTCTTCGAAAAACCAGCTTTGCGGGAAAGCGGGACTGCACGCACATCGAGCACGACCTGTACGCCGGACGCGGATAACAGGTCCAGCAACTGCGGCTGGACCAGACCCTCGTAGCCGATCGTGAAAATGGAGCCGCTCAGTTGAGCCGGCGTGCCCCGCAGATCGTGCGATCCCTCACGTGACGCTCACGCCTTTCCAGAACGCCACACGACCCTTGATCTCAGCTGCTGCCTGCTTCGGCTCCGGGTAAAACCAGGCAGCGTCCTTGTTCTCCTTGCCGTCCACCACTAGCGAGTAATAGGACGCAGTACCCTTCCAGGGACACACGCTGTGCGTGGCGCTATCCTTTAGGACATCCTTGTAAACGGAATCAGCGGGAAAATACGCGTTACCATCGACCTTTACGATGTCGTCGCTTTCGGCAATGACTTGGCCGTTCCAGGTGGCTTTCATTGAGTGTCTCCTGAGAAAGAAAGCCCTTCTTTTCTGAAGAAAAGAAGCAAGTGTACTTTATTCCGCCGTCGTGCGAGTTCTCAGAAAACTCCCGCGACAGCGGACCAAAAGCTTTTTGCTTCTTTTTCTCGAAAAAGAAGGCCTTGCCTTGCCTTACTCCACTGTCTCCGGCTCACGCTCCGCCGACCCCTCGCCATCCTCGGGGCCCGCCACCACAGGCGGCGGCGGCGCGGCGGTGAACTCGAAGTCCAGCTTGCTCTCCTTGAGCCCCACCTTGACCGACCCGCCATGCACCAGGCTGCCGAACAGCAGCTCCTCGGCCAGCGGCTTCTTGATGTATTCCTGGATGACGCGGCCCAACGGACGCGCGCCATACAGGCGGTCGTAGCCACGCTCGGCGAGCCACTCCTTAGCGGCCGACGACAGCTCGATGGTGACGTTGCGATCCGCGAGCTGGGCTTCCAGCTGCATCACGAACTTCTCCACCACCCGGCCGACGATCTCCTCTGTCAGGCCGGCGAAGGTGATCGTGGCATCCAGGCGGTTGCGGAACTCCGGCGTGAACATCCGCTTGATCGCCTCCTCGTCCTCACCCTGGCGCACCGTGCTGCCGAAACCGATGGCTTCCTTGGCCTGGTCGGCGGCGCCGGCGTTGGTCGTCATGATCAGGATAGTGTTGCGGAAATCGACGGTCTTGCCATTATGGTCGGTCAGCTTACCGTGGTCCATGACCTGCAACAGGATGTTGTAGAGGTCCTGGTGCGCCTTTTCGATCTCGTCGAGCAGCAGGACCGCATGGGGGTGCTGGTCGATGGCGTCGGTCAGCAGGCCGCCCTGGTCGAAGCCCACATAGCCAGGCGGGGCGCCGATCAGCCTGCTGATGCTGTGGCGTTCCATATACTCGGACATGTCAAAGCGGATCAGCTCGATGCCCAGCGTGCTGGCGAGCTGGCGTGCCACCTCGGTCTTGCCGACGCCGGTCGGGCCGCTGAACAAATAGTTGCCGATCGGCTTCTCCGCGTCGCGCAGGCCGGCGCGGCTCAGCTTGATCGCCGCCGACAGGGCGTCGATCGCCTTGTCCTGGCCAAACACCATGGACTTCAGGTCACGCTCCAGATTGCGCAGAGTCTCCTTGTCGTCGGCGGAGACGGACTTGGGTGGGATGCGGGCGATCTTGGCCACGATCTCTTCCACGTCCTTCAGGGTAACGGTGCGGCGCCGCTTGTCCTCCGGCAGCAGCATTCGGCTGGCGCCCACCTCGTCGATCACGTCGATTGCCTTGTCCGGCAGCTTGCGGTCGTTGATGTACTTGGCGGACAGCTCGACGGCGGCACGGATGGCCTCATCCGTGTAGCGGACCTTGTGGTGCTTCTCGTAGTTGGTCTTCAGGCCGTTGAGTATCTTGACGGTGTCCTCGATGGACGGCTCCGCCACGTCGATCTTCTGGAACCGGCGCACGAGGGCGCGGTCCTTCTCGAAGTAGTTGCGGAACTCCTTGTAGGTGGTGCTGCCGATGCAGCGCAGGCTGCCGCTGGCCAGAGCGGGCTTGAGCAGGTTGGAGGCGTCCATCGCTCCGCCGCTTGTGGCACCGGCGCCGATCACCGTGTGTATCTCGTCGATGAACAGCACCGCACCCGGCTGGTTCTCCAGCTCGGTCACCACCGCCTTCAGCCGCTCCTCGAAGTCGCCACGATAGCGCGTACCGGCAAGCAACGCGCCCATGTCCAGTGCGAAAATGGTGCTCTTGGCCAACACTTCGGGTACGTCGCCTTCAACGATGCGCTTGGCCAGGCCCTCGGCGATGGCGGTCTTGCCCACGCCGGGGTCGCCCACATACAGCGGGTTGTTCTTGGTGCGCCGGCAGAGGATCTGGATCGTGCGCTCCACCTCGGAGTCGCGGCCGATCAGCGGGTCTATCTTGCCCGACTGCGCCTTCTTGTTAAGGTTGACACAGTAGGTGGACAGCGCGTCCTGGCTGCGGCCGCGCGGCTTCTCCTCGCGCTCGTGCTCCGGGTTCTCCGGCGCGCCGCCGCTGGGGCCGTTGCCGCCGCTGGCACTCGGGCGCTGGGTGGCGCGGCCGGGCGCCTTGGCGATGCCGTGGCTGATGAAGTTCACCGCGTCCAGCCGCGTCATGTCCTGCATCTGCAGGAAATACACGGCGTGGCTCTCGCGCTCGCTGAACAGGGCCACCAGCACATTGGCGCCGGAGACCTCGTCGCGGCCGGAGCTCTGCACATGTATGGCGGCGCGCTGCACCACGCGCTGGAAGCCGGCGGTGGGCTTGGGCTCGGTTGTGCGGTCCGTGGTCAGGCCGGAGAGATCCTTGTCGAGGAACTCGGTCAAGTCCTGTCGCAGCTTGTCGAGATCGACGCCGCAGGCGCGCAGCACGGTGGCCGCGTCGCTATCATCGGCCAGACCGAGCAGCAGATGCTCAAGGGTGGCGTATTCATGGCGACGGTCGCTGGCGAAGGAGAGGGACCGGTGAAGTGTCTGCTCTAGATTTCTGGATAGCATGGTTTATACGCCCCTGAGCACCCGATGCCGGAGGGACCGCTGCCCCCGCTACACCTGGAAGATGACAGGATGACCGCAGTTCGCGGTCGCCTGGAAGAGAAATCGTCACCGGTGTGTTGTCCCGGTTCCGATTATCTGGGGACGGGTTGGGGCTGCGGGAAGAGCAGGAAGATTAAGGGAAGGCAAGGCCTTCTTTTTTGAAAGAAGAAGCAACAAACTTTTGCTCCTGGGCGCCTGCACGAAGGGGCGCTTTGCCGCGAAAACGCTCGCTTTTGCCCTGACAGGGCGCCTCAGCAGCGTGGGAGATAAAAGTTTTTAGTCCTTTTTTTCAAAAAAGGACTACTTGCTTGCCTCACTTAATCTTTCTCAATCGTACACTGCAGCGGATGCTGGTTCTGCCGCGCCAGGTCCATCACCTGCGTCACCTTCGTCTCCGCTACCTCATACGTGAACACGCCGCAGACACCAACGCCGCGGCGATGCACGTGCAGCATGATCCGCGTAGCTTCCTCGCGTGTCTTCTGAAAGAAGCGCTCCAGCACGTGGACGACGAATTCCATCGGCGTGTAGTCGTCGTTCAGCATCAGCACCTTATACATGGCGGGCTTGCGCGTTTTCGGACGCGCCTTGACGACCACGCCGGTGTTCGGTCCTTCGCCGCCGCCACGCTTGTCGCTGTCACTCATCGTCGGGACCATCCTGGCGCCGCTTTCTGGGCGGCATCCCAGGAAGATCGGCTGTATTGAACACCTGGCCACCATATCGGCATTGGCCGGTGACCGGAAAGGGCGGCCCGTCCCGGGCCACTACCCTGAAACGGCAAAAGGCCCGGGGTCACCCCCGAGCCTTCATCCTAATACCGCCCGGGCCGGGCGGGCAATCGTCGCTTACGAGAACGTCTCGACGGCTGCGTTGACGCGGGCGGAGATCGGCGCGAACGCCTGCTCGGCCAGCTTCATGGACTGTTCGGTCAGCTTGCCGGACTCGGCCATCGCCTTTTCCATCGACGCCTTGGCGAAGCTGCTCTGCAGTTCGAAGGCTTCCTTGACGGACTTGACCGAGGTCATCGCCTTGAAGGTGGACATCGTCTCGTCCAGGTTCGCGCGGGCGCTGGCGGCGAACATGCGGGAGAGGTCGGTGAAGCCGGTCGCCAGTATCTGGTGGGACTTCATCAGCGCTTCCATGTTGCCCTGGCTGAAGGTGGTCATCTGCTCGGCGGTCTTCATGACGCGCTGCATGCCTTCCTTGACCTGCACCTGGGCCTGCTCCATGCCGGCGGCAGCGGTGGCCGCACCCTGCTTGATGCCTTCGACGGTCTTCTCGTGCGCGAACGTCTCGGCGGCCTTCAGGTCGCCGGTGGCGGTCTCGATAGCCTTTGACTTGGTGATCATCTACCTGCTCCGGAAAATCAGGACGATTCCAAACATCGGCGAACCGTCGCATGAGGGGTGCGCGTGCGTGTTGTGCGCCGCAGCAATCGCTACCTAGGCGAGAAGTGATAAGCCGTCAACACGTTTGGTGCGCTGCACAAAAAATATTTGCCGAAGCTGGCGGACGGCTGCCTCGCCGGAGAAGATTCCGGAAAAGATCATCCCTGGCGCGGGTTACGCCAGGAACTTACTCCGCCTTAACGCCATCGGGCGCTAGATTGCTGGACAGGCCCGGAATCCGACCGCTACAGTCGCGGCCGAAGCAGGTAAGGCAATCGACACGAACATGGCGTCCACCCGAGACCTGCTTGCGGCCTGCCTCACCCGGAACCGCAGCGCGTGGCGCGGCGCGGTTGTGGCGCTCGCCCTGGCGACACCTTCGTTCGCCCAGGCCCAGGTCGGATCCGGCCGCTATAGCTCCATCATCATAGACAACGCATCCGGCCGCGTGATGGAGGCCGCAAACGCGGACTCGCTGCGCTACCCGGCGAGCCTGACCAAGCTGATGACGCTCTACATGGCGTTCGAGGCGCTGAAGACACACAAGGTCACGCTCGGCCAGAGCGTTCCGGTGTCCGGCCACGCCGCCTCCATGGAGCCGTCCAAGCTCGGCCTGCTTCCCGGCACCTACTTCACCGTCAGCGACGCCATACTCGCCATCGTCACCAAATCCGCCAACGACGCGGCCTGCGCGCTGGGAGAATTGCTGGGCGGGGACGAGGACCGCTTCGGTCAGGCGATGACACTGCGCGCCCGGGCATTGGGTATGACGAACAGCACCTTCCGCAACGCCAGCGGCCTGCCCGATCCGGAGCAGACCACCACGGCGCGCGACCTGGCCCTGCTGGCGCACCACCTGGTCCAGGATTTCCCGGAATACTACCACTATTTCAGCGAGCCGGTGTTCTACTTCCACGGCCGCGCCATACCAAACCACGACCACATGCTGCAGAGCTACCCGGGCGCCGATGGCCTGAAGACCGGCTACACGCAGGCTGCCGGCCACAACCTGGTCACCTCGGCCATGCGCGGAGACGTTCGCCTGGTCGGCGTCGTCATGGGCGCGCGGTCGAACACCGAGCGGGACCTCCACATGGCGAGCCTATTCGATGACGGGTTCGAGCAGCTCGGCGTGCCGGTCACCCGCCACGTGCCGAGCCGGTTCCGCGATCCTTCGCTGGTGGCCGAGGCGGATTCTGTGCCTGTCGCGTCCCCGATCGTGCATTTCGCGGCGTTCCGTCACGGCCGTCACGGCCATGCCGGCCCACTTCGTCCGACCCTGGCGGTCGCCCATGTGCACGCTGCCAGCGTCGCCGGCCACCATCTGGCGGTCGCGACCTGCACGGTGAAGCCGGGCCATCACGGCTGCGGCCTGGCGACCAGCAGCAAACGCCGGACGTAGACTTTCCAATAACGGACTGTCTGCGCCCGACCATTGCCACAATGCCGCCTTCAGACCATCTTTAGGACCAGATGACCTCAAGAGGACGGCATGGACGGCGGTAGCGAGGCGAGGCGGATAATCATCCATGGGGAAGCCGACTTCGCCGGGATGCGCGCCGCCGGCGCGCTGGCCGCCCGCACGTTGGACATGATTACGCCGCACGTCTGCCCGGGCGTCACCACAGGCGAGCTGGACCGCCTGTGCCACGAGTTCATCCTGGCCAACAACGCCGTGCCGGCGCCGCTGAACTACCGCGGCTTCCCGAAATCGATCTGCACCAGCATTAACCACGTCGTCTGCCACGGCATCCCCGGCGAGAAGAAGCTGGCCGAAGGAGACATCGTCAATATAGATGTTACCGTCATACTGGACGGCTGGCACGGCGACACCAGCCGCATGTATGGCGCAGGCCAGCTTTCCACCCGCGCGCGCAATTTACTGGATGTCACCTACCAATCCCTGATGAAGGGCGTGGAAGCCGCCCGCCCCGGCGCCACGCTGGGCGACGTCGGCTACGCGATCCAGACCTACGTGGAGGCCAACCGCTTCAGCGTGGTGCGCGATTTCTGCGGCCACGGCATCGGCCGCACCTTCCACGCAGCACCCAACGTGCTGCATTTCGGCCGCCGCGGCGAAGGTCCGGAGCTGCGGCCGGGCATGTTCTTCACCATCGAGCCGATGGTCAACGCCGGCCGCCCGGAGGTGAAGGTGCTCGATGACGGCTGGACCGCGGTGACCAGGGACCGCAGCCTGTCGGCGCAGTTCGAGCACATGGTGGGCGTCACGGAAGACGGGTGCGAGGTGTTCACCGTCTCGCCGGCCGGGCTGCATCGTCCGCCTTACTGAATGCGCCAAGGCAGAAAGCAGTCCTTTTTTGAAAAAAAGGACCAAAAAACTTTCATCTCCGTCAGACACGCGTCGCTGCAGCGCTCCGCGACAGCCGGAGTAAAAGCTTTTTGCTTCTTTTTCTCGAAAAAGAAGGCCTTCCTTCCTTCCCTCCCTCACCCACCGTGACCAACACACCCAAAGGCCTGAGCGAAGCCACCTTCCAGCTAGATCTGCCCGCCGCCAAAGATGCCCTGCCCGCCCCCGCTCCCGCCACCAGCATGGAGCAGCACCGCTCCCGCCTGCGCGCCAAGCTCCTGCAGGCGGGACCCGACGCGCTGGCGGATCACGAAATGCTGGAAATCGTGCTGTTCGGTGCGATACTGCGCCGCGACACCAAGCCGATCGCCTACCGCCTGCTCGCCCGGTTCGGCAGCTTTGCGGCCGCACTTTCCGCGCCGGCAAGAGACATCGCGGCCGTGGAAGGCATGGGCGAGGCCAGTGCCGCCATGCTCAAAGCAGTGCACGGTGCCGCCATCCGCCTGACCCGTGCCGAGGTCATCGGCCAGCCGGTGCTGTCGAACTGGGACGCGCTGATGGGCTACCTGAACGCTGCCATGGCGCGCGAACGCGTGGAGCAGTTCCGCATCCTCTTTCTGGACAACAAGAACCGGTTGCTGGCCGACGAGGCGCAGGCGCGCGGCACCGTCAACCACACGCCGGTCTATCCGCGCGAGGTGGTGCGGCGCGCTTTGGAGCTGCAGGCGGCTGCCCTGATCCTGACGCACAACCACCCGAGCGGTGACCCCACGCCCTCGCGTGACGACATATCGATGACACGGCAGATCGTGGAGGCGGCCAAGACGCTGTCCATCACCGTTCATGACCATGTGATCGTGGGGAACGGCGTGTGGCTAAGTTTCCGCAAGGAGGGTTTGCTGTAGGCGTCCGCGCCCGCACGACGCCTCGCCGATCGCCGGAAACTGCGCGGTTCTTGTCTCACAAACAGTTGTGTTGCCTGATGCAACGATCTGCATCCCAAACGCTTGGCCCACGTATTGGCCATGCGGCTCGGCGCCGCTCCCCGAGGCTGGACGCTTGCGCGTCGCCGGGGAAGCTTTTCTCAAGGAGTCTCAATAATAATGGAACCGTCCTGGACTAACCTGCTGCAGCGCCGCAAGCTTCTCCGCACCGCAAGCCTCGGCGCCGTGGCGACTGCCTTTGCCATGAAGGTAACGGGCGCGGACGCGCAGACCGCGCCGACCGATCCGGAAATCCTGAATTTCGCGCTCAACCTCGAGTATCTCGAGGCCGAGTATTACCTGCGCGCCGTCACCGGAACCGGCCTTGTCGGTAACGGCGTAGGCGTAAACGGCGTGGGCGGAGCGGGCGGCCCCGTCACGGGCGGCAGCAGGGTCGCCTTCCAGTCGCGTCAGACCTACCAGCTCGCGCTGGAAATCGCCCAGGACGAGATGGCGCACGTCAAGCTCCTGCGCCAGGCGCTCGACTCCGCAGCCGTGGCAGAGCCTGCCATCAATCTTTCGACCAGCTTTGCCGCCGCAGCCCAGGCTGCAGGGCTCGGCGCCGGTTTCAGCCCGTTTGCCAGCGAGGCGGACTTCCTCCTCGGCGCCTTCATCTTCGAGGACGTTGGCGTCAGCGCCTATGCCGGCGCCGCGCAATTCATCTCCAGCAAGGCGTACCTGACTACCGCCGCGCAGATCCTCGCTGTCGAGGCCTACCACGCCGGTGAGATACGCACACGCCTGTTGCTGGGCGGCTTCGCCTCGCAATCCAACGCGATCGCTGCCCTGCGTGCCAAGGCCTCCGACGCGGTGACCACGAACGGCGCCAAGCCGGTTCCGGACCACGGCGTGCAGACGTCGAACGGCATGACCACCATAGTCGACGCAGATGCGAACGCGCTTGCGTTCACGCGCACTACCGGTCAGGTGCTCAACGTGGTCTATCTCGGCAATGGCGTCGGCACGACCAGCGGCGGGTTCTTCCCGAACGGCGTAAATGGCGCCATCAACACCGTAACCTAAGGCCGGCACGCACGTTCGGCCATTACAATCAGGAACAGGAACCAACGATGTCTGGAACACTGACCGCAGGCGCGAATATCCGCGCGGACGTCTTCTACGGCGTGGGCACGCTCGCCGGTGCCGGCAGCTACAACTACTCGGTAATGCAGACATCGGATGGCTCGACCGACCCGGTGGCTGCCCAGGCCGACACCTACCTGCTCATCGACACCGTCGCTGGCGCCACGCCGCTGGCTGACCTCTTCGTCGGCCCCGGCTTCGACGCCGTGGAGAATGCCAACGATCTGGCGCCGATCGTCCTCTCCGCCGCCGACACCGTGTCCGGCGACCTCGTCTATCAGGGCGATGTCGGCAACCAGACGGTCTTTGGCGGCTCCGGCGCGGAGTTCATCGCACTCACCGGCTTCGGCAACACGTTCGCCGAGAACGGTAGCGGCACCTACGAGATCGCCGCCGGGCTTGGCGGCCCCACCGCATTGCAGACGCTTGCAGCCGCTTCCGGCACCGCGGGCAACAACATAGACGTGACCAGCGGCAATGCCAGCATTGCAGCCGGTCTCGGCGCCAATCACATCTTCCTGGGCAGCGGCACCGCGCTGGTGGCCAACGAAGGGACGGACACGATCGTCGGCGGCAGCGGTGCCGCCACGGTTGACGGCGGCGGTGCGGCGACGATCTTCGCCGGCACCGGCTCGATTGCATATGACGGTGCCGTCAGCACCGCTACCGCCGTGATCATCGCTAGCTCGGTCGCCGGCGCCGGCAACATAAACGTCTATGGCGATGCCGGTTCGGTTACCGCGTATGGTGCCACGGGCGACTTCGCCGCCTATGGCGGCCAGGCCGGCAATAACGTCCTCGTCTCCGGCACGGCCAATTCCACCCTGGTCGGCGGCGGCTACAACGACCTGCTGGTCGCAAGCGGCGCCGGCACGACGACGCTCGTCGCCAGTGACGGCAACACGACGCTGTTCGGCGCAAATGCCACCGGCACGACCAACTTCTTCCTGGGTGGCGGGGCGGACTCCGTCGTTGCCGGAACGGGCAACGAGTACATCCAGTTCGGCACCGGTGCGGCGACGAGCACCGTGTTCGGCAGCACGGGTAACGACGTATACGGCGTCGACGGAGCTGTCGGCGGCAGTACGAACCTGGTCATCGGGTTCAACACCGCCTCCGACTATCTCGATCTGAGCGGTTTCGGCGCCTCGCTCACCGCAGCCTCGTTCATGAATGATGTCAGCACGGTCGATGGCAGCACCTTCATCAACCTGACAGCAGCCGACGGCAATTCCGACGTCATCAGGCTCTACGGCGTCACCGATCTTTCGGCGTCGAACCTGATACTGCCCAGCGTCAGCGCGGCAGGCTGAACCACGTACTCCGGGGAATGCGCAGGCATTCCCCGGAGGCGTCCTATAACGGCACCAGCCGACCAGCGGCGAAATGCAGCCGCGGCAGTCGCATCCACATGGATGCAACCGCTGGCGCCACCTCTCCCGAACCCGACACCATCATCTCCACAGCCACATACAGCACCACGGCGAGACCTATCCAGGCGATCCAGCGATGGCGGGTCAGCAGGCGCGATAGGACACTCGCGGCGACCCCTGTCAGGACCACGGAGAAAACCAGGCCGGCCGTCATGACCCAAACATTCTGACGCGCGGCACCCGCCACTGCCAGCACGTTGTCCAGGCTCATCGACAGGTCCGCGACGATGATCTGCCGTATCGCCTGCCACCCTGTCTTGCCCGGCGCGCCTGATCCGCCGACCGCCTGGTGCGCGCTCAGCTCCCGGAACATCTTCCAGCACACCCATAGCAGCAGCAGCCCGCCGGCCAGAGTGAGCCCCACTATGGCGAGCAGCTGGATTGCGACCGCCGAAAGTGCGACGCGCATCAGCGTGGCGGCCGCGATACCGGTCACGAGCGCGCGCTTTCGCTGTGCCTGCGGCAGCCCGGCGACCGCCATGCCCACGACCACGGCGTTGTCGCCTGCCAGGGTTATGTCGATGAGGACGATCTGAAGGAGAGCTACTAAGGAAGACAAGGAAGGCCTTCTTTTCTAAAAAAAGAAGCAAAAAACTTTTGGTCCTGTCGACGGGTGATGAAGCGTTCGCCAACAGGGACCAAAAGTTTTTTGGTTCTTTTTTTCAAAAAAGAACTGCTTTCTTTACTGACTTTCTTCCCCGATACCACCCCCCATGATCCCCCGTTACGCCCGCCCCGCCATGGTCGCCATCTGGGCGCCCGAGAACCGCTACCGAATCTGGTTCCGCATAGAATCTCTCGCCGCCGACGCCATGGCCGAGCTCGGCGAGATCCCCGCCGAATCCGCCCGCATCATACGCGAGCGCGGCACCCCTGCCCTGGCCGCCATGGGCCCGGCCGACGTAGACCGCATCGACGAGATCGAGCGCGAGACCCGCCACGACGTCATTGCCTTCCTGACCTGGCTCGCCGAGAAAATCGGCCCGGACAGCCGCTTTGTCCATCTCGGCCTGACGAGCAGCGACGTGCTCGACACCTGCCTGGCCGTCCAGCTCACCCAGGCCACTGACATCCTGCTGGCCGACCTGGACGAACTGCTCGCCGCCCTGCGACGCCGCGCCTTCGAGCACAAACACACGCTGACCATCGGCCGCAGCCACGGCATACACGCCGAACCCACCACTTTCGGCATCAAGCTCGCCGGCCACTACGCCGAGTTCGCCCGCAACCGCGCCCGCTTGGTGGCCGCCCGTGCCGAGATCGCCACCTGCGCCATCAGCGGCGCCGTCGGCACTTACGCGCACGCAGACCCCCGCATCGAGGCGCACGTGGCCCGCGCCCTCGGTCTCACCCCCGAGCCGGTCTCCACCCAGATCATCCCGCGCGACCGCCACGCCGCCTTTTTCTGCACCCTGGCCGTGATCGCCAGCGGCATTGAGCGTCTAGCCACCGAAATACGCCACCTGCAGCGCTCCGAAGTGCGCGAGGCCGAGGAGTTCTTCCATCCCGGCCAGAAGGGCAGCAGTGCGATGCCCCACAAGCGCAACCCGGTGCTGAGCGAGAACCTCACCGGCCTCGCCCGCCTGGTCCGCGCCACCGCCACGCCCGCATTGGAGAACGTGACCCTCTGGCACGAGCGCGACATCAGCCACTCCAGCGTGGAGCGCGGCATAGCACCCGACGCCACCGTGACGCTGGATTTCGCCCTCGCCCGCCTCACCGGCCTGGTCGACAAGTTGCTCGTCTATCCCGACCGCATGCGCGCCAACCTGGAATCTCTCGGCGGCGTGGTGCACTCCGGCGAGGTGTTGCTCGCCCTGGCCCGCGCCGGCATCTCGCGCGAGGACGCCTACCGCATCGTCCAGCGCAACGCGATGGCCACCTGGACCACCCTCGGCCAACCAGGCAACCGCAGCTTCGCCGACAACCTGGCCGCCGACCCGGAGGTCGCCGGCCGCGTGCCGCCGGCGCTGCTGGCCGCCTCGATGGACCCGGCACTGCACACCCGCCACGTGGACCACATCTTCGCCAGCGTGTTCGGCGCCGCCGGCTGAACCGCGCGCCGGCCCTTGCCCCCGGCGCCGTCCGGTGGTGAGAGGAGTGCCAGAAACCGAACCGGATCACCTGCCATGAGCGACACTTCCCCGATGGGGCTGCCCGAAGCCGCCCGCCACCTCGGCGTCACCATACGCGTCCTGCGCCGCGCCCTGCGCGCCGGCACCATCCCGGGTGCGGGCAAGCTGACGGCCACGACCGTGCTGTCGCCGGAGTGGCTCGCGAGCGCCAAGACGGCGTCTGAGGCGAACCCGAAGAGCCTGATGCGGGGCGGCAAGCAGAAGGTGCCGCCCTACGCGCGCTATGAGGGCACTTCGGCCTGGCGGAAATACGCGAACCGGGTGCGGGCTTTCAATGCGTTCCGGGCGGGCGAAAAGAAGTAAGCAAGGCCTTCTTTTTTGAAAAAAAGAAGCAAAAAACTTTTGTCTCGTTAGGCCGCGCTGTTCCAACCGCGCGCGACAGCGGGGCAAAAGTTTTTTGGTTCTTTTTTTCAAAAAAGAACTGCTTTCTTCCTCCATGTGCACCGTCGTCATCGCGACGCAGGCGACCGCACTTTGGCCGCTACTGCTCGCCGCAAACCGCGACGAGATGCTGGCGCGGCCCTGGCTCCCCCCCGCCAGGCACTGGCCCAACCAGCCGGACGTGGTCGCGGGCCTGGACACGCTGGGCGGCGGCACCTGGCTTGCCGTGAACGATGCGGGCGTGGTGGCCACCGTGCTAAACCGGCCCGGCACGCTGGGGCCGGCGCCAGGCAAGCGCAGCCGCGGCGAGCTGCCTCTGCTGGCGCTGCGCCATTCCACCGCTGAAGCCGCGGCGGGGCACCTGGCTGGGCTGGATGGCGGCGACTGGCGCAGCTTCAACCTGGTGGTGGCTGACCGGGCAGGCGCGTATTTCCTGCGCTGCACCGGCGAAGGCGCGGTCACGGCGGAGCTTCTGGACCCCGGCGTGCACATGGTGACGGCGCATGACCCGGACGATGTCGCCAGCCCACGCGTGGCGCGTCACCTGCCGCGTTTCCGTGCGGCGCGGCTGCCGGTGCCGCCGGACTGGTCCGAGTGGCCGGCGTTGCTGGCCGATGCCGAGGGGCCAAGGGACGCTGCCCTGCACGTGCCTGAGGCCGGCGGCTTCGGCACCGTGACAAGCAGCCTCGTCGGCCTGGGCGGACGCGCCGTCTTCCTGACGGCCAGAACCCCCGCCGCCTTCACCCCCGTGGACGAGCGCGCCAAGCCGGCCGCCTAGCGCTGACAGGGAGCAAAAGTTTTTTGCTTTCTTTTCAAAAAAGAAGGCCTTGCTTCCTTTTCATCCCGCCGCCCTGGCACACGCGCGCTTTGCTGCTATAGCCCGAGCATACGGAGGACCTACCCATGGCCAGGCGTCGGCAGCTCTACGAGGGAAAGGCGAAGATCCTGTTCGAAGGACCCGAGCCGGGCACGCTCGTGCAGTATTTCAAGGACGACGCGACCGCCGGCAACGGCGCCAAGAAGGGCATCATCACCGGCAAGGGCGTGCTGAACAACCGGATCAGCGAGTACCTGATGCTGCGCCTGGCTGAGGTGGGCATACCGAACCACTTCGTCCGCCGGCTGAACATGCGCGAGCAGCTGATACGCGAGGTGGAGATCATCCCGCTGGAGATCGTGGTGCGCAACGTGGCGGCCGGCAGCATCTGCACCCGCCTGGGCATACCCGAGGGCACGCGCCTGCCGCGCAGCATCATCGAGTACTACTATAAGAACGACGCGCTGGGCGACCCGATCGTGGCCGAGGAGCACATCACCGCGTTCGGCTGGGCCAACACGATGGACATGGACGACATCGTGGCGATGACGCTGCGCACCAACGACTTCCTGACCGGGCTGTTCCTGGGCGTCGGCATCACCCTGGTGGACTTCAAGCTGGAGTTCGGCCGGCTTTGGGAGGGCGAGGACATGCGCGTGGTGCTGGCAGACGAGATCAGCCCGGACAATTGCCGCCTGTGGGACGTCAAAACCAACGAGAAGATGGACAAGGACCGTTTCCGCCGTGATCTCGGGCGCGTGGAGGAGGCCTACCAGGAGGTGGCCAAGCGGCTGGGAATCCTGCCGGAGGCTGGGATGCGGGACATGAAAGGTCCGGAGCTGATGCAGTGAGAGGCCCCCTGCTGTGAAAGCGATCGTCACGGTCATGCTGAAGGACGGCGTGCTCGATCCGCAGGGCCGCGCGATCGGCCACGCGCTCGGCAATTTGGGGTTTGCCGGGGTGGGCGAGGTGCGTGCGGGGAAGGTGATAGAGCTTGAGTTGGCGGCGACCGACCCAGAGGCCGCGCGCGTCCAGGCCGAGGAGATGGCCCGCAAGCTGCTGGCCAACACGGTGATAGAACGATTTTCAGTGGAGATAGCTTGATGAAGAAGATCGCACTCGTCCTGGCCTGCGTGGCCATTGCCGGCGTGGCGCATGCGCAGCGCGAGTCCAGGGTAACCGGCGCCAAGCTGCTGAGCCTCTGCACGGCTTCCGCGGCGGCAAATTGCGACGCTTATCTGTCCGGCGTGGCGGATGGTGTCGCGGCGCAGGGCCCGGAGCACGCGCCGTTCTGCATACCGGACGCGGTCACCGGCAAGCAGCTGCGCGAGGTTGCGGTGAAATACATGCACGATCATCCGCAGGACCTGGAGCTGAAGGCCGGCACGGTGGTCACCCACGCCTACACTGCGGCGTTCGCCTGCAAGAAGTAGAAGCCGGGCGCCGGGCGATCTCGTCCGGCTCCAGCTTCGAGCGTGACATCGGCTACGCCCGCGCCGTTGTCAGCGGCGAGTGGGTGTTCGTCAGCGGCACCACCGGCTTCGACTGCGCGACCATGACAATCGTGGACGATGCGGCCACCCAGGCCAGGCAGGCCCTGGCCAACATCGCGGCCGCGCTGGCACACGCCGGCGCTGGCCTGGCTGACGTGGTGCGCGTCCGCTACATCCTGCCCGACCGGGCCGACTTCGAGCCGTGCTGGCCGGCACTGCGGGAAGCCTTCGGAGCGTCACCCCCCGCGGCCACGATGATCATGGCCGGCCTCTACGACCCGCGCATGCGCCTGGAGATCGAAGTAACAGCCCGTCGCCCTACGCGTGCATCCACCGCCTCCGCGTCAGCACTGACAAAAGTTTTTTGCTTCTTTTTTGCAAAAAAGAAGGCCTTCCTTCCTTGACCCCCCCAGACCCAGACACCCCCGCCCGCCGCTCGCTCGCGCGACACAAGCGCCTGGCCACATTCCTCCTCCTCCTGATGGCCGCCTTGACCATCGGCAGCTTCTATCTCCCGACGAACTACTGGACGCAGCTCCTGCAAGCCGCCGCCAAAGCCGGCTTCGTGGGCGGCATCGCCGACTGGTTCGCGGTGACCGCCCTGTTCCGCCACCCGCTGGGCCTGCCGATCCCGCACACCGCCATCATCCCGCACGAGAAGGTCCGCCTGGGCCAGGCGCTCGGCCGCTTCTTCGCCAGGCACGTGGTCACCGAGGAAGAGGTCGGCCGCCTGATGGGAAGGCTGGACGTGGCGGACCTGCTCCGTACACTCCTGACCAACGACGAAGTGGTGCAACCGCTGGCGCGCACGCTGTCCGGCTACCTGCCGCGGATATTGGCCACGGTGGAGGACGGCCGCGCCAGGCGCGTGCTCGGCCGGCTGGTGCCGCGCATGATAGGCGGTCCGGCGGCGGGACGCATCGTGGCGCGCGCGCTGCGCGGCCTGGTGGATGGCGGGCGGCACCAGGAGGTGTTCGGCTTCATCCTGGTGAAGCTCCGCGGCGGCATGCTGGAGAAGGAGGCGCAGCTCCGCACGCTGATAGAGGAGCGCGTGCGCGACCAGGGCGGAAGGCTGATGGGTTGGGCGCTGGGCGCCAGCATAGCCACGCGCGTGCTCACCACGGTGAATGCCGAGATGGACAAGATGGACCCGGACGGCTCGGAGATACGCGAGGCGTTCGACGTCTGGGTTCGGCGCGAAATCGCACTGATGGAGGAGGATCCGGCCCGCGCCGCTGAGCTGGGCCGGGCGATACGCCGGATCGTCGGCCACCAGACGGTGCAGGCCTGGAGCCTGGATGTGTGGTCTCGCCTGCGCCTGACGCTGGAGGCCGACGCTGCCCGGCCGAACGGCCACACCGCCACGCTGCTGGAGGGTGCGGTGCGCAATCTGGGCGAGCTGCTGGCCACCGACCCTGCGGCGAGCGCCAGGCTGCAACGGACCGCCGAACGCCTGGTGGTACGTCTGCTGCCCGCGGCGCAGACGCAGATTGCCTCTTTTGTGGGCGATGTTGTTGGATCGTGGGACACCGCGACGCTGGTGGACCGCATCGAGCTGCGCGTTGGGCGGGATCTGCAGTATGTGCGCATGAACGGCACGCTTGTGGGATTCCTGGTGGGGGGCGTCGCCTATGCCGTCCTAGTGGCAATCTTCGGGCATGTCGCTTTCTGAGCAAGGCCAGGCAAGCAAGGCCTTCTTTTTTGAAAAAAAGAAGCAAAAAACTTTTGACTCCGCTGTCACGCGCCCGCTGGAAAATACCGCGACAGCCGAATAAAAGCTTTTTGCTTCTTTTTCTCGAAAAAGAAGGCCTTCCTTGCCTTAACTGCGGCACGCGACGCGCCTTGCTTTATCCCCGGACATCCGGCTGTTAACGCCGATGCCAGACCAGCCAACCAGCACGCCCCCCCAACGCGTCGCCATGGGCGTGCTAGCCCTCATCCTGCTTCTGCTGGGCCTGTTCACCCTGCGCGGCTTCCTGCCCGCGCTCGCCTGGGCCGCCATCTTCGCCATCGCCCTGTGGCCGCTCTATAAGCGCGCGCTGACCAACCCGGCCGCGCGCCGGCACGACGTGCTGGTGGCCGGCGCCTTCACCCTGGCCGTCGCCCTGGTGTTCATCGTGCCGATCGGGCTGGTGGGCGTGCAGCTCGCCCGCGAGGGCCACGAGGCCGCGGACTGGGCGAAGAACGCGCAGGAGCACGGCATCCCGGAGCCGGCCGCACTGCACAAGCTGCCGTTCGGCCAGGCACAGGTGGATGGCTGGTGGAAGCAGAACCTGGCCGACCCGGGCCAGGCGCGCGCGCTGGTGGAGCGCGTGGGCCACGGCCGCGCCGGCAACATGGGCCGCGAAGTGGGCGAGCAGGTGACCCGCCGGCTGACCATCTTCGTGTTCACCCTGCTGACGCTGTTCTTCCTGTTCAAGGAAGGCACCACCGTATCCAACCAGATGCGGCGCGCCGCCACCCGCACCTTCGGCCCGCATGGCGAGCGCGTGGGGCTGCAGATCATCACCTCGGTCCACGGCACGGTGAACGGCCTGGTCCTGGTGGGGCTTGGTGAGGGCTTGATCCTGGGCATCGCCTACGCGATCGCCGGCGTGCCGCACCCCACCATCTTCGGCGCGCTGACGGCGGTGGCCGCGATGATCCCGTTCGCGGCACCCGTGGTCTTCGGCGTGGCCAGCCTCCTGCTGGCGGCGAACGGCTCGGTCGCCTGGGCCATCGGGCTCTTCCTGGCCGGCATGGCGGTGACCTTCATCGCCGACCATTTCATCCGGCCGGTGCTGATCGGCGGCGCCACCAAGCTGCCGTTTCTTTGGGTGCTGCTGGGGATACTGGGCGGGGTGGAGGCCTGGGGGTTGATCGGGCTGTTCCTGGGGCCGGCGATCATGGCCGCACTTATCCTGCTCTGGCGGGAGTGGGCTGGGGAGTAAGCAAGGCCTTCTTTTTTAAAAAAAAGAAGCAAAAAACTTTTGGTCTCTGTCGGCGAGTGCTGAAGCAGCCGCCGACAGGGAGCAAAAGTTTTTTGGTCCTTTTTTTCAAAAAAGGACTGCTTGCTTCCTTGCCTTAGCGCGCCGACCTAGACCCCATGCGTCTCTCCGTGCTCGACCAATCGATGATCGTCTCCGGCCGCTCCCCCGCCGCCTCCATACGCGAGACGGTGGAGCTCGCCCGCCTCTGCGACACGCTCGGCTACCACCGCTTCTGGGTCTCCGAACACCACAGTAGCGACAGCATCGCCGGCTCGGCGCCCGAGGTGCTGCTGGCCGCCCTCGCCATGGTTACCACGCGCATCAGGCTGGGCAGCGCCGGCGTGATGCTGCCGCATTACAGCGCGCTCAAGGTGGCCGAGCAGTTCCGCGTGCTCGAAGCCCTCGCACCGGGGCGGGTCGACCTCGGTCTGGGACGCGCGCCAGGCTCGGACGGCCGCACCGCCTTCGCGCTGAACCCGAACGCCGCCGAAGCCGCCAACGCCTTCCCCGCGCAACTGCGTGACCTGATGGCCTGGGTCAGCGGCGGCGCGCTGCCGGACGCTCACCCGTTCCGCAACGTGATGGCGCAGCCGGCCGGCCCGGAGTCGCCGGAGATCTGGATACTCGGCAGCTCCACCTATGGCGCGCAGGTCGCCGCCTTCTTCGGCCTGCCCTACTGCTACGCCTACTTCTTCACCGAGGGGCAAGGGGCGATGGAAGCGCTCGAGCTGTATCGCGCCACCTACCGGCCGAGCCAGGCCCATCCGCAACCCTACAGCGCCATCGCCGTGTTCGCGCTTGCGGCAGACACCCAAACGGAAGCCGAGCGCCTGTTCACGCCCCGCGAGGTCTGGCGGGCAGAGCGCGAGCGCGGCCGGTTCGTCCCCCTGCCCTCGCCCGAGGAGGCCGCCGCCTACCCGTTCACCGCAGCCGAAATCGCGCGAAACGCCGTCACGCGGGAGCGCAGCGCCTACGGCACGCCAGACGTGGTGCGCGAGCGGTTGCAGACGATCGGGGCGAGCCACGGCGTGGACGAGATCGCGATGGTGACGGCGCTGCACGATCCGGTGGCAAGGCGGCGTTCGTTTGTGCTGTTGGCGGAGGCGTTTGGGCTTTCGGAGCGCGTGCGTCTGGCGGCTGAGTAAGGCAAGGCCTTCTTTTTTTTGAAAAAAAGAAGCAGAAAACTTTGCTCCCTGTCGGCGGATGTTGAAACAGCGTGCGACAGCAGACCGAAAGTTTTTTGGTCCTTTTTTTTAAAAAAGGACTGCTTGCTTTCTCACCTTCTGCGCTGCACGCGGAACGCCACGTAAGCAACCGCCCCGGCAACCAGCGCCACTGGCAACATCACCGACGCGATCCACAGGAACAGCGCGGCCACGGTGACCGCGCCGGCCACCACCGCCACCACGGCGGCGCCCAGCCCCAGGCGGAGAGGCCAGGTCGCGCGCGCCGGTGGGGCGACGAACTCGCCGCCGGCCGTCATGTCGATCGTCTGTGGCACTCGCTCGCGCATAGCCGGGACGTGGCGCGGACCAGGCGCCGCGGCAAGAGGCCCGGGCTTTTGGCGCGGGAGATTGTGCCGTGTATCTTCGCCACGGCCCGGTGCTGTCGGGCGGTACGGAGAGAGAGCGTGATGCGGTTGTGGCTGGTGGCCGGCATGTTGGGTTCTGTGATCGCCGGCTTGCCGGGGGGAGCGGCAGCCGGCGAGGTCACCACCGAGACCCGCGACCGCATTGAGGAGAAGCTGTCGGACGCGTTCCTGGCGCCGCAGACGACGCTGTGGCAGTTCGACGCGGAGCTTCCCTATGTGAGCGGCGAACGGGTCGTCTGCGGCTGGGTGAACTTCCAGTCCGCCCAGCAGAAATACGTGGGCTTCCATCAATTCTACGCCATCGTGGCCAACGGCCTGGTCACCCTGGCACAGATCGACGACCCGGTTTCCGATACGTCCGGGGAACTGGCGAATAAGTTGAGCACTCTATGCGGCACGTTCAAGCGGCCCGGCTGAACGCCAGGGCACGTCATCGGACGTTGCCGCCGCCTGGAAAGCTGATAAGGATTGCTACAAGCAATCACGAATAAGTCGGACGGAACGTTCTGATACCCTTGAAATTTCTTCTGTCTTGTCGCGTCTGGTGCGGGCGTTCGGCAGGGCCGCCGAATGGCACGGTCATGCCGGCGCGCATGTCGGGCGCCCGCTGCGGACGCGCGATCAGGCTGTCCAATTCCGCAACGAGGAACGGTACTTGCAAGCTGCATTGTGTAGGCGCCCCCAGGCGTGACGCTTACGCCAATCTTGAGAGTGCGCGTTTCAGCGTGCACCATCGGCGGCTTGTGCAACAGGTTCAGCCCGGCCGGCGGAGTGCCGCTTCGGGAAGCAGGAGACGAGATCGTATGAAGGAGTGCGCGGCATGAACTACGCCGAGCAAAGCAGGAGCCCGACGCGCCACCTCGTGGGAGGTGTCATCGTCATCGCGTTCCATGTTGTGCTGATCTACGCGCTGGTCGAGGGTCTTGGCTCGAACATCATCGACAAGCTGAAGCAGCCGCTCGAGACCAAGATCGTGCAGGAGGAGGTGAAGCCGCCCCCGCCGCCGCCGCCGCCGCCGCCGCCGCCGCAACTGGCGGCACCGCCGCCGCCGTTCATCCCGCCGCCCGAGATCAACGTGCAGCCACCCCCGCAGCCGCAGCATGTGATCCAGGCGGTCACCACCGCCGCACCGCCGGCGCAGGCGTATCATCCGACAGCGCCCACGCCGACGGCGCCGGCCCAGCCGGACCGCGACGTCAGCGAACGCCCGATCGCCGGCGCGCCGCTGCAATACCCGCCGCAGATGCAAGAGGAGGAGCGTGAAGGCTCTGCACGCGTGTCCTGCAACGTGGGCGCGGACGGCACCACCAGCGGCTGCAAGATCGACTCCGTGACAGGCGGCTCCGCCTTCGGCACGGCGGCCCTCAGCTACGTCCGCGCGGCCCGCTATCGGCCGCGGACACATAACGGTGTGGCGATGGCCGCGCCGCATCAGTGGAACATCCGCTTCTCCCTGGGCGGCGCCGAGTAGCCTCGACGCCCGTAAAAACGACAGTTACCGGCGGCGCCCCAGCGGCCCGCTTTGATAGGAGTGACCATGAACAAAACGACCCGCCTGCCCACTTTGGCCGCCGCACTGGCCTTCAGCGCCGCGTCCGTAATGCCCGCCGTGGCCCTGGCCCAGGCAGCGCCCGCACCCGCCACCACCGCTCCGGCGCCTGCCGCCCCCGGTGACGCCGCCGCGCCGGCGGCCGCAGCGCCGGCCACCACACCAGGCGCCCCGGCCGCGCCCGGCACGCCGGACGCCACCACAGGGGCCGCACCCGGCACACCTGGTGCGGCCCCCGCCCCCGGTGCGGCACCCGCCGACGCCAACGCCGCCCCGTCTGGCGCCACTGACAACGGCAATGGCACCGAGTCCGTGGAAAACCCCTACGGCCTGTCCGCCCTGTGGAAGACCGGCGACTACATCAGCAAGACCGTGCTGATCCTGCTGGCTATCATGTCGCTCGGCACCTGGTACATCATGATCACCAAGTATATCGAGCAGGGTAACCTGTTCCGCGCCAGCCGCACGGCCGCCAAGGATTTCTGGTCCACCACCTCCGTGAGCGAAGGCGTCAAGCGCCTGAAGCCCGCCAGCCCGTTCCGCTACATCGCCGAGAACGGCATCAACGCCAGCCAGCACCACGAGGGCGCGCTGACCGACAGCATCGACCTGCACACCTGGGTGACAATGAGCATACAGCGTGCCCAGGAAACCATCGCTTCGCGTCTGCAGGGCGGCCTGGCTTTCCTGGCGACCGTGGGCTCCACCGCACCGTTCGTGGGCCTGTTCGGCACCGTCTGGGGCATCTATCACGCGCTGACCGCCATCGGCATCGCCGGCCAGGCCTCGATCGACAAGGTGGCAGGCCCCGTGGGCGAGGCGCTGATCATGACCGCGATCGGCCTGGCGACCGCCGTGCCTGCCGTGCTGGGCTACAACTTCCTGGTCCGCCGCAACAAGGCGGCCGCCGAGAAGGTGCGCAACTTCAGCTCCGACCTGCACTCCATCCTGCTGTCCGGCACGCGCGTGAGCATACCTGCCAATTCCGTCGGCAACACCGCCAAGGTCGCCTGACACCATGTCGATGAACGTCGGCCCTTCAGAAGGCGAAGACGAAGTCGTATCGGCCATCAACACCACGCCCCTCGTGGACGTGATGTTGGTGCTGCTGATCATCTTCCTGATCACGATCCCCGTGGTGACGCACACCGTTCCGGTGTCGTTGCCCAAGGACCGCAACCAGCCAACACAGACCAAGCCGGAGAACATAATCATCGCCATCAACAAGGATGGCGACACGTTCTGGAACCAGAAACTGTTGCCTGACACGACAACGTTGGTGACCATGCTGAAGAAGGAGGCGGTGAAGGTGCCGCAGCCCGAGGTGCACATACGCGCCGACCAGGACGGCCGCTACGAATTCGTCGGCCGCGTCGTCGTCGCGTTACAGCGTGCCGGCATCTACAAGATCGCGTTCATCACCGAGCCGCCCCCCGGCAACGGAAGCTGAGGAGACCAAGCCATGGCCATGAGCATGCCGACCGGCGGCGACGGCGACGACCTCGACGTTGTCGTCGAGATGAACACCACGCCGCTGATCGACGTGATGCTGGTGCTGCTGATCATGCTGATCATCACCATCCCGATACAGACGCACGCGGTGAAGCTGGACCTGCCGGCGGGCAATCCGCCGCCACCGCCGGTGCCGCCCGTCGTCGTCACCATCGACGTTGATTTCGACGGCACGATCCTGTGGAACGGCGAGGCGGTGCCTGACGAAGCCTCCTTGCGCGCGCACATGGTGGACTCTGCCAAGGCGGACCCGCAGCCCGAGGTGCACCTCAATCCGAACAAGCTGGCGCCGTACAGGTATGTGGCGCACGTGATGGCGGATGCGCAACGTCTGGGCCTGCAGCGGCTTGGACTGGTTGGCAACGAGCAGTTCCTGACGCAGTAAGCAAGGCCTTCTTTTTTGAAAAAAAGAAGCAAAAAACTTTTGCTCCGCTGTCGCGGACTGTCCGGATAGGCGCGCGACAGCGGACCAAAAGTTTTTTGGTTCTTTTTTTCAAAAAAGAACTGCTTCCTTCCTTCCCTTGATCAATCGAAAGCAACCCCGAGAATGACGCATTTCCTCGCACGTGCGGCCCTTTCGGCTGCCCTCCTGGGCGCGTGTGGCACCGCCGCGGCGCAAGAAGCGCTTCGCCCCGAAGTCGGCAAGCCACTCGCAAAAGCCAAGCAGCTTCTCGCTGCCCACCAATACCCCCAGGCCCAGGCGCAGGTGCGCGCCGCCGCCGCCGTGCGCGGCCTGACCGCGAACGAAAGCTTCATCATCGAGGAGATGCGTGGCGCCATCGCGCAGCAACAGGGCGACATGGCCACCGCGTCCAAGACATACGCCGACATGCTCGCGAGCGGCCGCGTGCCGGCGGCCGAGCAAGCCAAGCTGTTCATGGCCGAGGCCAGCATGTCCTACCAGTTGAAGAAATACCCCGACGTGGTCGCCTGGACGCAGAAATACCTGCACGCCGGCGGCCACGCGCCGGAGATGAGCGCCTTACTCATCCAGGCCTACTACCTGCAAGGCGATTACCCGAACGCCGCCAAGCTGCAGGCCGCGCAGATAGCCGCGGTGCAGAAGGCCGGCCAGCGCCCCACCGAACAGGAATTGCAACTCCTGGCACGCAGCCAGGAGGAAATGCACGACACGCTCGGCTTCGGCAACACGATGACGCTGTTGGTCACGTACTATCCTAAGCCCGACTATTGGCAGAACCTGATACACAGCGCGCAGACACGGCCCGGCTTCAACAGCCGCCTGCAGCTCGACATCGACCGTTTCGAACTGGCGATCGGCCTAGTCACGAAACCTGCCGACCTGATGGACATGACGGAGCTTGCCTTGCAGGTGCCGCTGCCCGGCGAGGCAAAGGCGATCGTGGATAAGGGGTTCGCGTCAGGCGCACTCGGCACCGGACCAGAAGCCGCGCGCCAGCAGCGCCTGCGCGCGCTGGTAGACAAGGTGTACACCACCGAGCAGCCGAAGCTCGCCAGTCGCGAAGCCGACGCGCAGGCCGCGCATGACGGCAACGCGCTCGTGGCACTCGGCGATGAAGACGTAAGCTACGGCCAGTATGATCGCGGTATCGCGCTGATGCTGGCTGGCCTGAAGAAGGATGCGCTCCGGCACGCGGACGACGCCAAGCTGCATCTGGGGCTGGCCTACCTGCATGCGGGCCGCAAGCCGGATGCGGTGCGGGTGTTCCGCACGGTTGGCGGCACGGAGGGTGCGGCGGAGATTGCACGGCTTTGGATTTTGCAGACCTCCACTACGAAGTAAGGAAGCAGGGCCTTCTTTTTGGAAAAAGAAGCAAAAAACTTCTGTCTCACCGCTGCTGCTGTGCCTCGCCAATGCAATAAACACCCGCCTGCTTCAACTGCGGGAGTGGAAGTTTTTAGGTTCTTTCTTTCAAAAAGAACCGCTCTTTTCCTGCAAGTTGCAGCCCGTGGCGTTCCACACTGTTGCACCCTGACCACAACGGCATGCCTTACTGACCGGCCGAGGCTTTCCCCTGTTGTGCCGCCACGCGGCTTACTCGCACTCTCCCGGCCTCGGCACGTACACACGTGCACGGCGGAAGCCGCTAAACATTTGGGGATCCCATGGTCAGACGGTCTGCTCCTCTCAAGCGAAACCTCATGGTCGCCGCCGCATGCGGGCTCGTGGCAACTCTCGTTCCGGGCATGCACACCACGGCCCAGGCGCAGTCGGCCGGCAATCCCCTGAACACCACCAGCACGCCGGCAAGCAACAACGCCCAGCCATCGGCCCCGCCGAACACCAGCGCCGTCCCGCCCGCAGGCAACGTGCCCGAAAACATCGTGGTCAGGGCGCAGCGGCGCCTGGTCAAGGAAAAGAACTCGCCTTCCGCCGTGACCGAACTCGGCGAGAAGGCCATCACCGCGACAGGCGTGTCGGGCAGCGTCGAATCGCTGCTCCGCCAGGCACCGTCGGTCTACGTCTATCAGCAAGGCATCGGCGACAACGCGCCCGTCCTGACGATACGCGGCCTACGCGGGCTGGAAGTCGCCACCACGCTGGACGGCGTGCCCATCCAGGACCTCGAAGCGCCAGGTTCGGCCTCCAACGAAGGCAATATCGGCAGCGTCCTCAGCCTGGGCCAGATCAGCGGTGTGTCCATCTACCCCGGCGTGGCCTACCCGAACCGCAACACGTTCGGCACCATCGGCGGCACGGTCGCCTATGACAGCCTGCGCCCCTCGAAAGACGAGTACATCGACGTATTCGGCGAGATCGGCTCCTTCCAGACCTACAAGACCGGCATCACCCTGAACTCTGGCGCGGTCGACAGCCCGCTCGGCACCGGTGACAACGCCGCAAGCATACTGGCAAGCTACGCCAACTTGCAGAGCTCCGGTTTCATCGACTACACCGGCTCGCATTACGACACGTCGGAAGTGGCGTTCGACAAGCCCTATGACGACGGCCAATCGAAGTTCCAGGCAACGGTCCTCTACAACGCGGCACACGGCTATTTCGAGAACGAGCCGGTGCCGCTGCCCTACCTGCAGAAATACGGGCAGTTCAGCAACTATCCCACATCGGTCTCGCAGAACTACCAACAGAACGATTTCCTGACCGTCATCGTCAAGAACGACAAATACATCAACGATATCATACCCGACCTCGGCCTGACCTTCTTCTACCTGCAAAACGACCAATCGACGCTGACCTACGCTGGCATCAACGACCTGTCGCCGAGCGGGACACCCTCGCCCGTGACGGTGGGCAGCGGCGTCGGTACGGTGGCGCCGTTCATCAACAATGCGGCCGGCTTCGGCTACGGCTATGGTTTCGGCTCGGCCGTCGGCGGGGCCGGCGGGTCCTATTACGGTCCGCTTGGCGCGCCGCTCTATAGCGCCGCCTACCCCTATAATCCCGGGGCGCAATATCCTGTGGGGAGCAAATACTGCCCCACGAGCGTCGCCAACAAATACATCAATGCCGGCCTGGCCATCCCCTGCGGCCTGAACTCCCAACTCGCCGTGGGCCACAACTACACCTACGGCATCCAGCCCCGGGCGACGATCGATCCGCCGGACATTTTCGGCATCTCGCAAAGCATACAGGTCGGCGGCATCGCGGCGAACGAGGCGTCACCGGCAACCAAGGAATTCTTCGGCGCCACCACGGACGTGGCGCAGAGCAACTCCAACCAGAGCAACATCTTCGGCGGCGGCTATGACGGCGGCAGCCAGCGCACGATCTACCAGGGCTACGCCCAGGACAAGATCACCCTGCTGGACGGCACCCTGCATCTGACCCCTGGCGCCACGCTCGAAGGCACCACGTCCAGCCTGAAGGGAAGCCAGATCTTCGACGGCCTCACGGGCTCCTATGTCGGCTACAAGGCGGTGAAATGGGATCGCGAGTTCCTACCGTTCTTCAACATCACGTACGACCTCGACAAGATCGCACCTGTGGTGAAAGGCCTCAGCGTTTACGGCAGCATCGGCAACTCCGCGCTGTTCGCGCCGACCACCGATTTCGGCCCGAATGCCAACGGCACGCCGCCTTATGCCTCCATCGTCCACCTCTATGAAGGCGGCCTAATCTACAACACGCCGACGATCGCCGCGCATTTTGACTATTTCTACCAGAAGGTGGACCGCGACTTCGGCTTCTTCCAGAACCAGTCCCCGCCCAACGTCGGCGAGGAAATCTACACGAACTTCGGCCAGCGCGAGTTCAAGGGCGTGGAGACCGCGGTCACCTGGCAGGTCACGCCAGACCTGCAATTGTTCGGCAACGCCTCCTATACCCTGGCGAAATACCTCACCAACAGCTTTGCCTTCGTCACCGTCGCCGAGGACCAGTTCGGCATTGGCCTGAAGGGAGATCCCGTCACCGGCATTCCCAACGTGATCTCCACGTTCGGCGCCGACTACGCAAAGAAGAGCATCGCCAGGGACGGCGACGTCTTCGACGTGCGTGTGACCGAGCAGTTCACCGGCCACCAGGCGACAACCACGGACATCAGCGCGCTGGAGCCAGGCTTTAACAGCATCCCGAGTTTCCAGGGTTTAGGGCCGGCTGGACCGTGTAATCTGGTAGGCGGAGCCGCAGTCGGCGTCGGATGCACCCGCTTTTCCCAGCTCACGGGCAGCACGGTGTATGACCCCAACGGCGGCATCAAATCCTTCTTCGTGACCAACCTGGACCTCAGCTACACGCTGCCGACGCCGTTCCTCCCCGCCCTGAAGCGGCTGAAGTTCGACCTCAACGTGCAAAACCTGTTCGACAAATTCTACTACCAGTATTTCTACAAGCAGATCTCTCCTGGATCGTGCCAGGCCACCAAGACCAATCCAACCGCCAACCCGTACGGCTGCTCGCTGGACTTCGCCGACGGCATTCCGGGACAGCCGGCCAGCGTATTCTTCACGGTGTCCGCGCGCTTCTGATCTGACACGTCTTCAGGAAAAGGGACCGCGCCGCAGGGTGCGGCCCCTTTTTTGTGGGCGTAGAAAAAGCAAGCAAGCAGTCCTTTTTTGAAAGATAGGATCAAAAAACTTTTGCTTCTGTCGCCTGCGGAAACGCATCAAGTGCCTCCGAACAGACTAGGCGGCAGACGCAGCGACCGGAACAAAACGTTTTTAATTTCTGTTCAAAAAAGAACGCCTTGCTTGCTTTGCAAGCGCCACCGAGATAGCGCGACCCGATGACGCGCCCAGCCGGGCGTAAACGGGTTTGACTCAGTTGAAACGACACAGCAATCTACATCTCTGGGTGGTGTAGTTCCCTCAGGCTATCGGAGGATGTATCGTGCAACAGAACGCGAAACCGAGTATCCTGCCAGCAATCTGCGTAGTGCTTCTTGCTGCCGCTGGGCAGGCTTCGGCGGCAACGGGTGCCATCACGCTTACCGTCAACGGATCAGGACAGGCGCCGATCGCAAAGAGCAGCAACATCTCCGGTCCCACTTTCCTGCGCGGGACAGGAAGTTTCACCGCCACGTTCACCAGCGCCACAAGCACCAGCGGCTACATTTCGGCCGACTTGACGGATTCCGGCTACGAGTCCACCTGTGACAGCACGTTCGTGACTGTCGTCACGAACGGCGTTTGCCGTGTCACTCTGCAAAACACACTGTCCGGGCAGGGTAAGTCGGCTTGCACGTTCTCGCTCGGCACCGTGAATGCGCAGACTTGCGACTTCACCGCGAGCTTCACTGACACGCCAGGCCTCGGTTCGGGCCCGCCTCATTGAGGTAGAGCCAAGCGCTTACATAACAGCGGGATCGCCGCGCCTGGCAAGCGCGGCCATTCCCGATTGTCGATCTCGGCTTCCCGTCAATCCGGGATACCCTGGGGTCTAGTTACCTTTGGCGCCGAACGACGTCTGCGTCATGCTCGTATCCCCGACGGTGCCGATCGGACCCTCAGGCGAGCCGTCCGAACACACCAGGCTGCCTGTCGCGCGCTCGCAATGCTTGGAGGCAACCCTTGAGGACGTGCTGCTTGTTCGGTCCGGTATGTCGCAAGAACTCAGCGCCAACAGCAGCACACCTGAGCAAGCCGCAAGAATCTTCGGAGTCAGCATTTCGGAGCCTTCAGAAAAATGAAGGGCCGCCACCCTTTATCAGGTAGCGGCCCACTCTGACACCTTCGGTTTAGAACCGCAGAGTCGTTTTCACAGAGACCACACGGCCGAGGATGTCGTATTCGGCCGCGTCGGTGTTGGTGCCGCCATCCTGCACGTAGGGCGCCTGCTTGTCGAACAGGTTATCGACGGCGAGGTTGACCGTGAAGTTCTTGTAGGTATAGGCGCCGTAGATGTCGTGGTAGAACACGTCCGGCGTACGGGTGGAGGCGAAGTCGGTAGCCGGCGCCGCCGGTGCAGAGTAGAAGAACAACTGCCCCTCGATGTAGCGCATCCGGTAGCCGAGCGAGAAGTCGCCGAACCTCCAGTCCACACTCGCATTGTCACGCAGCCGCGGGTAGCCCGGGGTGCTGATACCGACCACGAGCAGCCCGTTATAGCCGATGAAGGCGCCGTCAGGAACGTTCTGCTGCTGGTACTTCAACGTGTAGGTGGCGTCGTTGGAGAACGCGAACACGCCGTAGCGGGTCGGGATGCTATAGTTCGTGCCGATGTCGATGCCTTCCGTCCTGGTCACGCCCAGGTTCTGGTTGGTGCCGATTACGGTGCTGAGCTGGCCGGTGCCCAGGCGCGGATTGACATCGCCGCAAAGTGGGCCGGAGAGATTTACACTCGTGTAGCAGCCGTCCACGATGTTCTGCGTCGGCACCGTGCCGATCGTGTTGTCGATCTTGGTGCGGAAGTAGTCCACGGTTACAGCCAGGCGCGGTACGAACGGCGGTGTCAGAACCACGCCGGCCGTCTGCGTGCGTGCCGTTTCCGGATTGAGGTTCGGATTACCGCCGATGACCGTCTGGATCTGGCTGCCGATCTGCGTGAAGTTTGCCGGATTGATACCCTGCTTCTGGCAGTTGGCCAGCACGTTCTTATATTGCGCTGCCGTGTAGTTTGTTGCCGACGATGCCGCGCACGGATCGGACGCCTCGTTGAAGCCGATGGTCGTGCCCTGGAACAGGTCGGTGATGCTGGGCTGCCGGAATGCTACACCGTCCGTGCCGCGGAACCGGATACCGTCGATCGGCGTGTAGTTGCCGCTCACCTTCCAGGTCTCGCCGGAACCGAAGTTGCTGTAATCGAAGTACCGGCCACCAAGATCGATGTGCAGGTCCTTCGCACCCGGCAGATCCTTCAGGATCGGCACGCGCGCTTCGCCATATACTTCCGTCACGTCGAACCCGCCTTGCGTGATCTGGGCCGGTGCCTGGGCCGATTCGCCGCTCTGCAGGATGTTGTCCGGGTTGAACGAGCCTGTCTCCGTTCGGTGCTCGACGCCCAGGGAGATACCGACCGGACCGGCCGGCAGATCGTAGATGTCGCTGTTGCTGATGTTGCCGCCATAGATCTTCAGCGTGTCGCGCGAGGTATCGACCTCGGTGAACTTGGCATACTTGATGGCAGCCGCGCTGAGGTTCTGGCCGAACGGGTTGCTGAGCACGCAACCGCCCGCGGCGACGCATACTGCGGGGTTGTAGATGCCGAATGTCGTCAGGTCGCCAGCGGCGCCGTTCGCAATATCGGCGGCACCTGGCGTTGTCTGCTGGAAACCGGTCTCCTGCTCCAGGCGGAGGAAGTTGATCGAATTCGTCACGTTCAGCGTGTTGTCGGACTGGCCGTACTGGAAGAAGACCTCGTAGTCGAAGCCGTAGCCAAGGTCGCCCTTGAAGCCGCCGTTGAACTGGAAGGTGTCGGTGATCTGCTTGTAATCGCGGTCACCAAACTGCGTCTCGCGGCTATACACATCGACGGGACCGGAGTTCGGGCCGAGCAGCGACGTCAGATAAGGGTTGCCCTCCGGCACCACGTAAGCGTCAGGGACGATTGCGGACAGGCCGCCGCCGATCGGCTGCGGTGCGAGTTGCTGCGTGGTGACCTTGTGGGTGAAGAACTCTTCGATGAAGCCGGTGATGTGGTCGTTGAAATCGTAGTTGCCGAAGCTGGTCAGGCTCTCCTTCTCAAGGCTGCCCTGCAGATATTGTTGCAGGCCGAAATCGTAGCGCTGCGGTGCAAACGGACCGTTTTCCGATCCGACGGTGCCGTTCTTGTTGAGGTTGGTACCAAAGCCGGTACCGCCGAGTGCCTGCGTCGTGGGATTGGTGTTGTTCGTGTCGGGGAAAATCACCGTTTGCGGCGTGTAGAAGGAGTTGATCTCGTTCTGACCGGGGCTGTTGGTCTGCACCGGGTTGACCGCGTAGTTGCGATCGCCCTGCATGACAGGACCACGGTTGAGATACTCCGCGCTGACCGTGAAGTTGCCGTGGTCGAACGTGGTGCCGGCGGTGGCGCTGATCTCGCCCGTCTTATCGTCGCCGGCATCGGTGCCGATGGCGCCATTGGCGTGGAAGGTCACGCCGCTGAAATTATGCTTGAGGATGATGTTGATCACGCCGGCCACGGCATCGGCGCCGTAGGTGGTGGAGGCGCCGTCCTTGAGGATCTCGATGCGATCGACGAGATCGAGAGGCACGTTGTTGAGGTCCACGCAGTCGATGCCGCCGGCGGTGGTGACGAACCGCTTGCCGTCCACCAGCACGAGGGTACGCTCGACGCCCAGGTTGCGCAGGTCGATACAGGACGATCCGTTACCGCCGTTGTTGCTGGTGGCATATACGCCGGAGGTGCCGATTTCGGGCAACCGGGTCAGCACATCCTCCAGCGTCTGCGCGGTGGTGTGCGCGATCTGCGCCGAAGTCACGACGACGACGGGCGACTCGCTCGTGGCGTTGGTGGTCTTCAAGCGGGACCCGGTGACGACGATCTCTTCCGCCTTCCCGCCCGAGGTTGCGGTGGCCGCATCGGTGCCGGCCGGCGAGGTCGCCGCGTTTCCACCCGGCGTCACCTGGGCAAGGGTCGTGGCCGGCGCGCTCTGCGCGAGCGCACTGCCCATCATGGGCGCCTGCACCAGGGCCAGTATGGCGGCCGAACCTGCAAGCCTGTGTCGAAGTGTCAAAGAATAGTCCCCCTGGAAGGCGAGATAACCAAAAAACCGACGCCTCCCGGGATCAGGGGGCGGCGTGCGAGCCGGATTAACGTTCGTAAACTCACGATAATCTTTCCGTGACGGAGGGAAACCGTAAACGAACCGTCAAAACTCGATGTGTTACGCGCTGTTGCAATTGTGCAACTCAGGCCTGCACAGGCCGAATGGCAAGCAGCCATGCAAGTTCATCTTGCTCCCGGCTTAGCGATCGCTTAGAGGGTTAGGTGCGAAAGCTGACCCGATACATCACCGGGATTCGGGCGAGTGCCTCCGGTTCCCACTTTGCCGATACATTTGTTAAGGATGCAGTCCGGATGCGCACGGCATGAACGGCCTCTTCACATCCTCGCTACTGCGTGCCAGCGGTGCCATCGCGGCCGCGGCCTTGCTGTCCGCCTGCGCCTCGCATTCGCCGCCGATGACGGCCACCCAGGAAGCCGCCACCTACGTGGCGCGCGCCAAGCCGAGCTACACCCCACCAGGCTCGCCAGACGACCCCTGGGGTCCTTACATCACTGAGGCCAGCAAGAAATATGATGTCCCGGAGCGCTGGATACGCGAGGTCATGCGCGTCGAGTCGCACGGCCGCGAGTTCACCGCCAGCGGCGCGCTCATCACCTCCCCCGTAGGCGCCATGGGCCTGATGCAGGTGATGCCCGCCACCTATGACGAGGTGCGCGCGCGCTACAGCCTACCGGATGACGCGTTCGACCCGCACAACAACATCATGGCCGGCACCGCCTACCTGCGCGAGATGTACGACGCGTTCGGCAGCCCCGGCTTTCTCGCCGCCTATAACGGCGGCCCGGCGCGTCTGGAGGATTACCTCACGCACAACCGGCCGCTGCCGTCGGAGACCCGCCGCTACGTGGCACTGATCGCGCCCTACATACAGGGCGAGTGGCCGCAGGCGCGCTCGCCCGCCGAGCAATACGCCGTAAACCAGCTCCCGATGGACATACCCGCCGGCCCCCGCTACCCGCGGCACGTCAACGTGGTCGTGGCCTCGCGCAGCAGGCGCGGGCGCGAGGCCGTGCGCTATGCCAGCAACGACCGCCGCCATGCCGGGCACGCGCCTGCAGCACCGGTGGAAGTGGCCGAGGCGCCGGAGCCGCGCGTGCACGCGTCCGTCCGGCTGGCCTCCGCCACCGCGCATCACGGCTCCCACCTGATCGTTCCTGCGATGGCCAGCGAGCGCGTCGTCCACACGCACGCCACGCTGCGGTCCGGTCATGCGAGCGTCACGCATGTCGCCGTCGTGCACGGGTGTCACAAGTCGCGTTGCGTGACCTGAAGTAAGCAAACAGTCCTTCTTTAAAAAAGAAGGACCAAAAAACTTTTGCTCCCTGTCGGCGGAACCTGAAACACGGCGCGACAGCGGACCAAAAGTTTTTTGCTTCTTTTTTCCAAAAAAGAAGGCCTTTCTTTCTTCCTGCCTTTCAGACATCCCTACCGCAATGCACGCCATAGAAGTCGAATCCCTGACCAAGCGCTATAAGGCAGCGCTGGCGGTGGACGACATCAGCTTCAGCGTGAAGCAAGGCGAGACGGTAGGCCTTCTCGGCGGCAACGGTGCCGGCAAGACAACCACCATCGCCATGCTCCTGGGCCTGCTGGTCCCTACCGCCGGCCGCATACACATGCTGGGCCACGACATGGCAAACGATCGTTTCGCCGCCCTCGCCCGGGTCAATTTCTCCTCGCCCTACGTGGCCCTCCCCCACCGGCTCACGGTGGCCGAAAACCTGCGCGTCTACTGCCATCTCTACAACGTGCGCGGCGTGGAACGGCGCGTCGCCGACCTCGCAAACGAATTGGACCTGCACGCCTTTCTTAACCGCCCCGCGGGCCAGCTCTCCGCCGGGCAGAAGACCCGCGTGGCGCTGGCCAAGTCGCTGATAAACCGGCCCGAACTGCTGCTACTAGACGAGCCCACCGCCAGCCTGGATCCGGACACCGGCGACCTGGTCCGCAGCTGGCTGGAGCGCTACCGGGCGGAGAGCGGCTGCACCATCCTGCTCGCGTCACACAACATGGATGAGGTGGCGCGCCTGTGCGGCCCTGTGCTGATGATGAAGCAGGGCCGCATCGTGGACCGCGGCACCACCGCCGAACTGCTGACGCGCTACAACCGTGACGACCTGGAAGACGTGTTCCTGGACATCGCGCGCTCCCGCCAGGCGGAGCCCGCCGCATGACCTCGCTGCGCCGCATCTGGGGCCTGATGTACCGTCATCTCACGCTGTTCCGCCGCTCCTGGCCGCGCCTGCTGGACCTGGCCTACTGGCCGGTGCTGCAGATGGTGATCTGGGGTTTCACCTCCCGCTTTTTCGCCGCCCGCCTCGGCGACCACGGCGCGGTCACGATCGGCATGCTGCTCGGCGGTGTGCTGATGTGGGAGACGGCCCTGCGCAGCCATCTCGGCTTCGCCGTCACCTTCATGGAGGAGATCTGGTCGCGCAATCTGGGCCACATCTTCGTCTCCCCGCTGCGGCCGTGGGAGCTGCTGGCGGCCCTGCTCGGCATGTCCGTGGTGCGCATGCTGCTCGGCGTGGTGCCGGCGATGATACTGGCGGGCCTGCTGTATCATTTCAACATCCTGGGCGTAGGCCCCGTGCTCGTACTCTTCGCGCTGAACCTGATGATGATGGGCTGGTGGATCGCGCTCGGCTGCATCTCGCTCATCCTGAGCCAGGGCGGCGGCGCGGAGAGCCTGGTGTGGTCCATGCTGATCGGCCTGGCGCCGATCGCCTGCGTGTATTACCCGGTCTCCGCCTTGCCGCACTGGCTGCAATACATCGCCCTGGCGTTACCGGCCGCGCACGTGTTCGAAGGCCTGCGCGCGGCGATCGGCCACCACGAGATACGCTGGGACGAGCTCGTCTGGGCGGCCGGGCTGAACGTCGCCTGGCTGACCGCGGCGATGCTTCTGTTCACGCAGCAATTTCATGCGGCTCGACGCAATGGGGCGTTGATGAACATTGGCGAGTGAGCAAGCAAGGCGTTCTTTTTCGAAAAAAAGAAGCAAAAAACTTTTGTCTATCCACTGCTGCAGGCGCCTTGCAATTTCCTGAGACAGCCGACTGTTGATGCAGGCGACAGGAGCAAAAGTTTTTTGCTTCTTTCTTCAAAAAAGAAGGCCTTGCTTTCCCATCATGAACTGCACCCGCTTCTGGCTGATTCGGCACGCCATAGTGGACGAGGTATCGCGCGCCGTCCTGTACGGCCGGATGGACGTGACACTGTGCACCGCCAGCCTGGCCGCGCAGCGCGCCACCTATCGCGCACTCGCCGCGCGGCTGCCGCACCAGGCGGTCTGGCTGGTCACGCCCCTGCAACGCACCAGGCGCACGGCCGAGGAAATACTGGCGGCCGGTTTGCCGCCGGCCACGCTGGACGTGGAACCTGGCCTGACCGAGCAGGATCTCGGCGCCTGGCAAGGCCTGCCCCACGCCGATCTGCCAGCCAGGCTGACCGATCCCGCGCACCCGTTCTGGCCGCTTAGCGCCGCCGAGGTGCCGCCCGACGGCGAAAGCATGGAGCACGTGCTGGCCCGGGTCGGCGCTACCCTGGAGGATTTGGCACAGACGCACGCGGGGCGGGACGTGGTGTGCGTGAGCCACGGCGGCGCCATACGCGCGGCCGTGGCGCATGCGCTCGGCGTGGGCGCCACCGCCGCGCTGCATCTGTCCGTGCAGAACCTGTCGCTGACTGTGCTGGAGCGGTTTTCCGCCGGCTGGCGGGTGGTTCTGGTCAATGACGGCGCGGAGATAGGCTAAGGAAGCAAGCAGTCCTTTTTTGAAAAGAAGGACCAAAAACTTCGCTTTCCACGCTTGCTCGAAGGCCTTGGACAGTTCTGCAAATACGCGTGCCGGCAGACCAGAGCGCGTGCCGGTGCAGGCAACGGAGCAAAAGTTTTTTGCTTCTTTTTTTCAAAAAAGAAGGCCTTGCTTCCTTCCTTCCCCCCAGCCCACATCCAGCAGTTTGTCAGCTTGCCCTGATAACGCCATCATGTGGCATGACAATCGGCCAAACGCCGCTTAGGCGAAGGAGTGCCCTGACCATGCCTTACAGCGCGCGAGCGGCCCTGTTCGCTTCCCTCTGCCTGGCCCCTCTGGCGGCAAAGGCGGAGACGCCGCAGGGCCAGCAGGCCCTGGTGGACCGTGCCACCCTGGCCGCCCAGGAAATCCTCAACGACGACCAGGGCGGCAACGCGCGCGGCGTGCTGCCACGCGCCCGCGCCGTGGTGATCTGCCCGCGCGTGTTCCGCGCCGGCTTCCTGATCGCCGGCGAAGGCGGCGGCTGCGTCCTGCTCGCCCGCGGCGGCCAGGGAAGCTGGTCGGCGCCGGCGTTCTACAGCCTGAGCAGCGGCAGCGTCGGGCTGCAGGCCGGCGTGCAGGACGCCGAGGTGATGATGTTCATCCTGACGGAAAACGGCCTCCGGTCGGTGATGGACAACCAGTTCAAGCTGGGCGGTAACGCCTCGTTCGCCGTGGTGACACTGGGCGGCGGCGTGCAGGGCGCCACAACCACCAACCTGAACGCGGACATCGTGGCCTTCGAGCGGCCGCGCGGCTTCTTCGCCGGCTTCTCTGTCGAGGGCAGCGTGATGTCTGCCGACAACGAAGGCAATCAAGCCTACTACAACCAGCCTGTCGGCACGATCGACATCGTCATGGCCATGCGTGTGAGCAACCCGGCGGCCGACCCATTGCGCGGCCTGCTGATGCGCTATGGCGCTGGGCAGTCCGCCCCTGCCCTGCCGCCGCCTGTTGCCTATCAGCAAGGGCCGCAGGGCGATGCGCCGGTGGGCTACGCCGCACCGTCGGGTATCGTGCAGCAGCAGAGCCTGCCGCCGCCGAGGTAAGGCAAAGCAAGGCCTTCTTTTTTGAAAAAAGAAGCAAAAAACTTTTACTCCTGCGCCTGCACGGCAGCTTTTCTGGCTTCCGCAAACACCAGCACTGGCGGAACCAAACTGCATGCTAGTGCAGCCGGGAACAAAAGTTTTTTGCTTTTTTTCAAAAAAGAAGGCCTTACTTCGCTTTCTTGCTGACCACCGCAGCCAAATCCCCAACATTCCGAAGCCCATCGATCTCCCGCGTGTTCAGTTTGATGCCGAACCGCTCCTCGACAGACACCATGATCTCGATCTGCTTGAAGCTGTCCCAGCCTTCCACATCCTTGGCGGAAAGCTCAGGCGTAAGCTTCATGTCGTCGCGCATGAACACGTCGTTGAATATCTCGGTAAGCTGTTCGTAGATGCGGGCCTGTTCGGTCATGGCGTGCTGCCTTCGCTGATTTTGATGAAGGTGGTCTCCGGCGCGAACGCGGTCAGATCCAGCACGGCGGTGCTGGCACCCGAGGCTTCGGCAGTGAGCGGGGTGAAACCGAGTTTCGTGTAATGCTCGCGCACCATGGCGTTCTTCCCGGTCGGCAGGTATTCGCCCATCAGCCGCGTGGCGCCGAGCGCCCGCGCGTGGGCCGCCACCAGGTTCAGCGTGGCGCGTTCCACGCCGCGGCCCAGCACGCGGCAGCTCATCAGCCAGGTGTCGATCGTCACGGTGTCCGAGGCGGTGAGGCGGCCGATGACGATGGCGATCACGCCGTTGTCGCCGAAGCGGTCCAGCAGCCGCATCTGCAGGCCGAACGCATGCGGGTCCGCCATCACGGCCGCCACATCAGCGTCCTGGTGGCGGCGTGTGGTCAGGTTGAACTGGTTCGTCTTGTTGATGAGCTGCACCGCACGCGCCTGGCCCAGGCTGTCGAAGCGGTTCCACACCAGGCGCATGTCCAGCGCGCGCAGGTAGCCCTCCATGTCGGTCGCCGCGGCGCGCAGATCGTCGCGCGCGCGGTTGTCCTGGTATTGCGCACCGCGTTTCAAATCATCCCCGGTGATGCCCAGGCTTTCAAAATAGCCGGCATCCGCCAGCACGCCGGGCACGCGCGCCGGGTCGTCATCGGGCACCTCGGGGACGGCCACCATGGGCAGTTGCGCGCGCACCAGGTTGCGTTCGAACGGGTTGTCATCGAGGAACACCATCGCCTCCAGGCCGATGTTCAGCTCGTGCGCGATGGCGCGTATGTTGGCCGCCTTGTCGTCCCAGTTGGCGCGGAAGCTGGCGATGTCGTCACGCCTCAGCACCATCTCGGGGTGGCGCCCGAACGGTTCAAGCGCGTTTGCCAGGTCGTTCTTGGAACATACGGCGAGGATGACGCCGCGCCGCGCCAGCTCGCGCACGTAGGCCTGCACGGCGGTGAAGCCTTCGCCAAGTGTGCTGCCCTGGCCCAGCACGATGCCGTCGAGCCCGTCATCGCCGATCACCCCGCCCCATAGCGTGTTGTCCAAATCGAGCACCAGGCATTTGGCCGAGCGCCCCTGGCGGGCGGCGATCACGCGGCCCACCAGCTCGCCATAGCTGGGCGATAGCGCCGGCGTCACCTCCTGTTTGGAGCGGTGCCAGAGCGCGGGATCGTGCCAGGCGGACAGGCCGTCCCGCCGCGCCGCATCGTCCACCGCCACGAGATCGACGCCGTTGGCATCAGCCTCCGTGCGCAGCGCGTCATTCAGCCGGGCGATGAAGCGGCTGCGCGAGCCGGGCAGCCGATGCTCGTTGCTGCCGAGCAAGGGCGCGAACACGTCCAGCGCCGTCTGCTGCAGAATTGGGCAGGAAAAGGCGGCCCGCGCGAGGGTCCAGCAGCGCCGGATACGCGCCATCGTGCCGGCAAGTGCCGCATCCACATCGGCGGCCGGGAGTGCTGCATGCAGGCCCTGCGTCAGGTGATACGCATCGAAGGCGAACAGCACCGCATCGGGGCGGAAGGCGTGCAGGGCCGATCCGCTGTCGAGCAGCTCCTGCAGGTATTGCCCGTAATCGTTCTCGTAGGTTGCGATGTGGATGCCGCGTCGCAGGCCGGCGACACGTATGCCCGCCTGCAGATGCGCCAGCGTGGCAGAACCGAGTATCGCGAGCCGTATCGGCTGTGTGCCGGTATCGGCAGGCACCGCGCCGGCCAGGCGCTGCCGTATCCTCTCATCGAGCGCGTTTGTGCGCGTGAAATCAATACGCGCGTTCGCCAGCGCAACTGCAAGCGGCCAGGGCTCTGCTACGGCGGACAGCGCGCCCAGGCGCGCGCGCCAGTCCTGTATCTGCGGCAGCCAGCGCAGTTGCTCCACGCGTTTACTCCAGGAAGCAAGCAGTCCTTTTTTGAAAAAAAGGACCAAAAAACTTTTGCTCTCTGCATTTGCACCAGCCAGGTGCCACAGGAAACACCGAAGCGCTTGAGCGTCGGAGGAGCAAAAGTTTTTTGCTTCTTTTTTTCAAAAAAGAAGGCCTTCCTTAATTTACCCTTTTGCCTTGTCCAACCACGCCGGCATCTGCGCCAACACCATCGCGCGAAACGCCGCGGCAGACTGGATCGTATCCGCGACGCGCGCCGCGAAGATCTTCGCACCGAGCGTGCCCTGGCTGGAGGCGGTCGCCAGCAGCTTGTTTGCCAAGGCCGGATCGGAAGAGCCGGATGCGGCTGCGGCCAGCACGGTCGGCCCGGGCGAGCTGGGCGGGATGCGCACCACGAGTGCCGCCACGCGCGGCTCGGTAAGCTGATAGACCAGCTCAGGATGTTCCGAATCGCGACTGATGACGGCGAGGTAGCGCGTGATACGGCCGTTCGGCACTTCGCCGGCTTCGGCGAAGGCCACAGACTGGGCCACCAGCTTCGGGTCCGCGGCCCCCGCCATGGCGGTGAAGTAACGCAGCTTTTCTTCCGTGGTGGTGGCGGCGATGCCGAGCCGTTTCAGCGTGTCGTACGTTGCCTGGTCCGCGGTGTGCCCGACCATGGTCAGGACTGGCGCGCGCAGATCGGGCGAGAGCGAGGCCGGGTCTTGCACGAAGGCGTCAAACCGCCTGTGTGCCTCGGCCAATGTCGCAGGATCCTGCAGGTCGCCCAAGGCGGCGATCAGTTGCGGCCGCAGCAGCACGTCCACGAACGGCTCGCCCGGCTTTGCATCCCACCCGAGGCGGGCGGCTTGCGGACGGATCAGCCCGGCGGCAAGCGCGTCGAAACGGGCGCGCAGGGGCGACCCGATCAGCGCGCTGTCGAGGCGTTGCAGGTGTGCCACCGTGTCGGTCCACACCGCTATGTCGCGTTCGTCCCTGAGGCCGCCGAGAAGGTTCAGGTAATCGGCCAGACCTGCACGGTCCGCCACGAACAGTGCGAACTGGTCGCCGAGCAGGTTTGCCCGGTCAGCAGGTGCGAAAGACGGCAAAACCTTTGCCACCGCCTGCAACGATGCCGTATCGTATTGCGTGCGGTAATAACCGTTCTCGCCCAGATTGACCTTGACCGCCGCGTCGCACGCGCCTGCCTGCACGCGCGCCGGCGTGTCCTGCAGCATCACGTGCTGGGTTGCCGCACCCGGGCCGCCGATCGTCACTGGAATAATCCAGTTCATCGGCTTGGGATGCGGGTCATGTATGGCGAAGCGGTCTTGCGTCAGCGTCAGCTCCGCATGCCCGTCCACGCAGGCGTGGGCGACGTGCACCAGCGGGATACCCGGCTGCTCCGTGAAGGTGGCGGCCACCTTCGCCACATCGCTGTGCGCGGCAGCACCGAGCGCGCTCCACAAATCCGCGCTGGTGGCGTTGCCGAATTCATGCGCCTTCATGTAGCCACGCATGCCGTCGCGGAAGACGTCCGGCCCGATCCAGTCCTCCACCATGCGTATGATCATGCTGCCTTTCTGGTAGCTGATCTGGTCGAAGGCCGTGTCGGCTTCGGTCTCGTCGCGTATCACCTGCTGTATGGGATGCGTGGTGGGCAGCGCATCCTGCGCC
>CAXTCL010000003.1:0-46210 GCA_964242035.1 uncultured Acetobacteraceae bacterium
TGTGCCCGCCAATTGGCGGCGCAGTGACAAAGAGTAGGAGTGTATGGCAGCCTTCGTCGCACTATACGTCGGTGTCGCGGCCATCGGCACGAAGGCAAGACCGGAGGAGACAGTCAGCACCGCCGCCCTGGGCTGCTTCTGCAGATGCCCCAGAATTGCCGATATCAGCCTGACCGGACCAAGCAGGTTCGTGGCTATGGTCGCCTCTGCCGTCTCCAGATTGCCCGGTGCGGACATCATCGCCTCAGGCTGCATGATGCCGGCGTTGTTCAGCAACACGTTGGTCGACGGGTAGTCCGAAAGCACCCGCTCGGCGAGGCTGCGCACGCCGGATTCGGTGCTGACGTCGCCCTGTATCGACCGCATGCCGGGATTGGCGGCGGTGACGGCGTCCAGCGCCTGCTGCCGGCGGCCGGCGATGATCACCTGGTTGCCCAGGCGGTGGAACGCCTCTGCCAGGCCACGGCCGATGCCCGTGGCGCCGCCGGTGATGAGGATCGTGTTGTCGGTGATCTGCATGATGTCCGCCGCTGTTGCCTTGCCTCAAACTAGGCGCCAAGTCTCCAGAAGAAAGAAGGCACCCGAAAGTGCCATACTTACCTGCAGGAGAGTATTGATGCGCCGTTACACGGATGAGCAGATTGCAGCCGCCAAGGCCCTGCCCGTACCCCCGCCCGAGCAGGCGATCGATCCCAGGATCGAGGCCCTGGTGACCGAGCTGATCGGCCGTGTCGCCGACAAGTGGACGATGCTGATCCTGGAGGTGCTGGAGGAGCAGGGCGAAGTGCGCTTCACCCGGCTCGCAGGCCTTGTGGGCGGAATTAGCCAGAAGATGCTGACACAAACCTTGCGCAAGATGGAGCGCGACGGCCTGGTCACGCGGACAGTGCACCCGGTCGTGCCGCCGAAGGTCGAGTATCGGCTGACGACGCTGGGGCACAGCCTCGGCGCCGCTTTCTGCGGCGTGTGGGTTTGGGCGTCAGAGCACCTGGATCGTGTCGACGAGGCTCGGCAGGCTTTCGATCGCAGGGCGGATTGACCTAGGCAGGCAAGCAAGCAAGCCCTTCTTTTTTGAAAAAAAGAAGCAAAAAACTTTTGCTGTTGCTGTCGCGGATTTTTCAACAGCCGCGCGACAGCGGAGTCAGAAGTTTTTTGGTCCTTTTTTTCAAAAAAGGACTGCTTGCTTGCTTCGTGTCAGCGCCCAGGCCGCTGTGTGCGCGCCAGAAACTCCTGTGCCACGCTCGCAACCAATGTGCCGTCCCGCGTGAACACCTGCGCGCGCGATAAGCCGCGGCCATGCGCCGCGTTCGGCGATCTCTGCACGTGCAGCATCCAGTCGTCCGCCGAGGCTTCGCGGTGGAACCAGATGCTGTGATCCAGGCTGGCCGCCTGCAACGGCCCGCCGCCAGCGCGGAAATGATTCAGCAGCCCCACATGCACCAGCCCCATGTCCGAGGCAAAACCAATGACCGCTTGGTGCATGGCGCTGCCCCCGGTCACCGGCGAGCGCGGCCTGAACCAGATGGCGCGCGCCGGCTGTTCACCTCCGGGCGGCACAGGCGGCAGCTCCACCGGGCGCACATCCAGCATCGTCTCGGCCAGGTAGCGCCGGCTGGTCTTGCCGCGTGCGTCGGCCTCCCTGGCACGGACGATGCTCTGATCCTCCAGACCTTCCGGCGGCGGCAGGTCAGGCATCGCACTCTGGTGCGCGGGTCCGTCATCGCCGTCATGATGCGAGCTGTAGCCGGCCAGAAGCAGTCGCTCGCCTTGCCTGATCTCCACCCGCCGCGTGGCGAAGCTGCCGCCGTCGCGCGTGCGCTCCACCGAGATGTCGAACCCTACCTCCATCTCGCCCACGCTGATGAAGAACGTGTGCAGCGCGTGGCAGCGCCTGGTCTGCCTGCAGGCGGCAAGGATCGCCTGCGCAATCAGCACACCGCCAAACAGGCGCGGCTCGCCGGTTCGCGGCACGGCAGGTGCGGCCAGACCGCCGCCGCTTGCCGGCGCCAGCGCGAAGAGTTCGTCGAAGGTCATTGCGGCGTCTTAGAAGATCTCGAACAGCCCGGCGCCGCCCATGCCGCCGCCCATGCACATCGTCACCACGCCCCATTTGGCGCCGCGGCGCTTGCCCTCGTGCAGGATGTGCCCGCTCATCCGCGCGCCGGACATGCCGTAAGGATGCCCGATGGAAATGGCGCCGCCGGAGACGTTCAGCTTCTCGTTCGGGATGCCGAGATGGTCGCGGCAATACAGCACCTGGCTGGCGAAGGCCTCGTTGAGCTCCCAGAGGTCGATGTCATCCACCTTCAGCCCGTGTTTGGCCAGCAGCTTGGGGATCGCGAACACCGGGCCGATGCCCATCTCGTCCGGCGCGCAGCCGGCCACCGCCAGGCCGCGATAGGCGCCAAGCGGGGCCAGGCCGCGGCGCTCCGCCTCGCCGCGCTCCATCAGCACCAGGGCGGCCGCGCCATCGGAGAGCTGGGAGGCGTTGCCGGCGGTGATGAACGCGCCCTGCTTGACCTGCTGGCCGCCGGCGAACACCGGCTTGAGGTTCGCCAGATCCTCGAGACGGGTCTGCGGGCGGTTGCCCTCGTCGCGGCTGATCGTGACCTCGCGTTGCGTGGTCTCGCCGGTTGCCTTGTCGGTTAGCTTCATCTTCGTGGTGACCGGTACCAGCTCGGCATCGAAGCGGCCTGCCGTCTGCGCCTCGGCGGTGCGCTGCTGGGATTGCAGTGCGTATTCGTCTTGCGCCGCGCGGCTGACATTGTAGCGCTGGGCCACCAGCTCGGCGGTCTCAATCATCGACATATAGAGGCCGGGGTGTTCGGCCACTAGCTTTGCGTCACCCGCGCGATACTGGTTCATGTGCTCGTTCTGCACCAGCGAGATCGACTCCACGCCGCCGGCCACGCCGATCGTCAGCTCGCCGGTCATGATGCCCTTGCCGATCGTGGCGACCGCCATCAGGCCGGAGCCGCACTGGCGGTCGATCGTCATGCCGGGCACGCTGTCCGGCAGCCCGGCCCATTGCGCACCCTGGCGGGCCACGTTGTAGCCGGTGGAGCCCTGCTGCAGCGCACAGCCCATGGCCACGTCCTCCACCTCGCCCGCTGCGATGCCGGCGCGGCGCACGGCCTCGCCTATGGCGGTGCCGGCGAGCGCCTGGCCCTGCGTGTCGTTGAAGGCGCCGCGATAGGCGCGGCCGATCGGCGTGCGTGCGGTGGCGACGATGACGGCTTCGGCCATGGTGACTCCCTGGGCAGTGCCGCGCGACTGACGGCTTCAGAATACAAGTATGGTTGTAAGGAACGCATTTCCATGACAAACGCAAGCGCATGAGACAAGGCGCACGGCAAGGCCGGCGTGAAAGCAGGGTGGGATGTCGGATACCAGTGGTTCGGGACGCGCGATGACGGTGTTCAGCGAGGGGACGCGGCTGGCGGCCGAGATTTTCACGCCGTCGGGCGAGGCGCCGGCTGCGGGACGCCCCGCGGTCCTGCTGTGCCATGGCTGGGGAGGCCTTAAAAGCCAGCTGGTGCGGTATGCCGAAGCGTTTGCCGCGGCCGGGTTCGTGGCGATGGTGTTCGATTATCGCGGATGGGGCGAATCCGACGGCCGGATCATCGCACTGCCCGATGCGCCGCGGCTGCTGGAGGCGGGCGAGCAGACCCTGCGCGTGCGGGTACTGCGCGAGACCGTCGATCCCGTTGACCAGACCACGGACGTCCGCAACTGCCTCGCCGTGCTCGCCTCCGAGCCGGGCGTCGATCCGCTGCGTATCGGCATCTGGGGCACCAGTTACGGCGGCGGACATGCGGTGTTCATCGCCGGCCATGACGACCGGATACGCGCGGTGGTCGCACAGATCGGCGGTTTCGGCTTCCCGCCCGAATACCGCACCCACGCCCGCGCCCGCGCCGCCGAAAAGGCCCGCGGCACCATGCATCCACCAGTGCCGCAAGGCGGTCTGGACGGGACCCCGAACCTCAAGGGCACGCCGGATGTCGCACGCATGGACACCCATTCACCGCGCCAGGCCGCCGCCCTCGTGCGGGTGCCGACGCTGATCATCGATGCGGAACACGAGGAGCTGATGAACCGGCTGGAGCACGGTTTCACGGTGCACATGACGATACGCGAGCACGCCGTCACCGAATACCGCACGTTCCCTTGCCAGCACTATGCCGTCTATGACCGCTATTTCGACGAGAGCGTCGCCCTCGCTCTGGCGTGGTACGGCAGATACCTCTGATCTGCCACATCGCAAGCAAGGCCTTCTTTTTTGAAAAAAGAAGCAAAAACTTTTGCTCACTGTCGGCGGCTCGCGGGAGAAGTCCGCGACAGCCGGATAAAAGCTTTTTGCTTCTTTTTCTCGAAAAAGAAGGCCTCTCTTGCCTTGCGGTGTGCCAGCGTTACGGCTGGCTGGTATCAGCGGCTGGGTGGGACAGCAGCCCGCTGAACAGCGGCCGCACGTAGAGGTCGGCCGCGTTGTCCACGGTTGCGGTGTGCACCCATCTGCCGAGTTCCTCGGCCGAGTTTATCATCGCGGTGATCATTTCGGCTGCGATGCGTATGTTGCAGGGCCTGGCCGAGCCGTCGATCATCCCGTCGTTCAGCATGTCGCCGAAACGCATCGTGAGGCGGGCCATCTTCGCGGCCATCCTGGCGCGCAGTTCCGGCCCCACCGCCGTCAGCGCCGACGTGCGGAGCAACGTGCCATTGTCCAGCATCTGCCGGTTCACCAGCGTGACGGATGCGGCGGCGACGCGGGAGATGCCGTCGGACCCGGCGGCCGTGGCGGCGTCCTGCGCCTGGCGCAGCAGCGTGAAGCTGTGCTCGAAACAGGCGACGACCAGTCCGTCGCGGGTTTCGTTATGATGGTAGAACGCACCTTTCGTCACGTTCAGTTCGGCAGAGATGCGGTCCACCGAGGCGCCACGATAGCCGAGCTGGTTTATCAGCGCGGTGGCGGTGCGCAGGAACGCCTGCGGTGTCAGGCGGTCGGCGTCTGCCGGAGCCAGCAACGCGGGGCTTGCGGCGAGGCGCAGATCCGCCGGCCGGGCGGCAAGCCCGTGCAGGAGGATGTCGCAGAACCGCCTGGCCACGTGCGGCGCGTCCTCCGGAAGGTAGTCGTCCGCCCACATGACCGACCAGAAGAGCTGCGAGAGGAGCATGTGGGCAGAGGCGTTGCGCTGCGCGGGACTCCAGGTGATCTCATCGGTTCCGAACAGATGCCGTATGGACTTAAACATCTCGGTGTATGCCGGCCAGACGGTATCGGAATGTGGCGCGGTCAGCGCCCTTATGTCGCCGAAATGGACGAACTCCGGTCGCTCCCCCTTCTGCACGCTGGCGCGCAGGGCGAAGTAGCTGGCCACGAACTTGCGCACACGTGCCTCGACCCCGGTCTCGTCCATCGCGTCCTGGGCCAATTGCTGATGCAGCGCGATGGAGCGCAGGAAGGCTGCCGCTACCAGGTCCTCGCGTCGTTCGAAGTAATAGCGGAGGCTTTTCAGGTTCAGGCCGATGTCCGCGGCGATCACCGCAAGGGTGGCATCGCGCAGCCCGTGACGGTTGACCAGGGCGCCGGCCGCATTAAGGATCTCTTCCTTGCGGCGGTCGAAACGGCTCGGCCGCGCCGGCTTGGCCGGGCGTTCAGGGTCTGCCGCGCGGGTTGCCAACATGCCGTCCTGCCGGGAAATCCCGCCTGTCTAACAGAGCGGTCCGCCGTCACCAAGCAATCCGCTGGAGCCGGCCTGCCGGGCAGACCGCATTTCTCAAAGGCTGAATATTGACCTGTTGGAGCTGTTCGTCTAGCCATACCGCAAGCCTCGCTCAGAAGGCTCGCGCTGGTGCGCGGAGGAGTACCGACACGCATGGCCTCGCCGCAGCAAGCAGCGTCCAACGTGGTGACGAGCCGCACCCAGAGTCGCTTGGCGTTGAAGTTCTTCTACGGCATCGGCTCAATCGCCTTTGGCGTGAAGGATAACGGGTTCCAGGTCCTGCTGCTGCTGTTCTACAACCAAGCCCTCGGGCTGGATGCGCGGCTGGCTGGATTGGCCATCATGATCGCGCTCGTGGTCGATGCGTGCGTCGATCCCACCATCGGCTACTGGTCGGATCGGTTGCATTCCCGCTGGGGACGGCGCCACCCGTTCATGTATGCCGCCGCAATCCCCGTGTCGCTGTCTTACCTGCTTCTGTTCGCGCCGCCCTCCGGTCTCGGCCAGGCGGCGTTGTTTGCCTATTTGCTCGGCGTGGCCGTGCTCGTTCGCATCCTGATCTCCTTCTACGAGATCCCCAGCTCGGCGCTGGTGGCCGAACTCACCTTCAATTACGACGAGCGCACCAGCTTCCTGAGCTTCCGCTACTTCTTCGGCTGGATGGGTGGACTGAGCATGTCCGTCCTCGCCTTTTCGTTGTTCCTGCGAACGGATGCCGCCCACGCGGGCGGTTTCCTCAACCCGGCAGGCTACAGGAATTACGGCATCGCGGCCGCGCTCATCATGCTGGCTTCCATGGTCGCCTCCTCGCTCGGCACGCAATCGGCGGTGCAGCCACTGGAGGACGCGCTGTATCGCCATCCCGTGCGACGCCGCATGCTGGCGGAGGTCGGCGCCGTGATAGGCAGCCGGTCCGCGGTCACCGCCACGGCGGCTTCCATGCTGCTGATGCTGGCGACCGGGCTGAGCTTCGCGCTCAACACCTATTTCAACCTCTACGCCTGGGGATTGAACACCACGCAGATATCCGTGCTGACAGGCAGCAGTTTCATCTCCGCCACGCTCGCACTTTTCATCGCTCCCGCTCTGGCCAGGCGGTTCGACAAGAAGCGCGGCGTCATCGGCGTCACCGTGCTGCTCCTGATGCTGCTCCCTCTGCCGCTCGGCGTGAGCCTGCTGGGCCTGATGCCCACGGCCGCGTCCGGCACGTTGCTGCCCATGCTGTTCGTATTCAACGTGATTATCGTGACGCTTTTCGTCATCGCACCCATCCTGCTGTCATCGATGCTGGCCGACGTGGTCGAGGAGATCGAGGTGCTGACCGGCCAGCGCGATGAGGGCGTGATCTTCGCGCTGAACACCTTTGTCGCCAAATCCGCCTCCGGCCTGGGCGTGTTCGCCTCCACCGCTATCCTCACGCTCGCGCATTTTCCGGCGCAGGCACGCGTCGGCGCCGTCGATCCGGCGATCATTGCCAGGCTGTCGGCGATCTACATCGGCTGCGTCATGGCGCTGTATGTAGGCACCGTGCTTTGCATCGGCCTCTACCGGATCACGCGCGAACGGCACGCGGCCAACCTGCGACTGATTGCCGAGCGCCGCGTAGCGATCGACGCTGTCGCCTAGATTCGGGCGGGCGCAGGCGGCTTGACCGCCTGCGGAAAAGTCCGGGACGGCGCCGATTTCGTTTGCGCGAACGAGGCTGCCTGGCCTTGCGCAGCGATGTGCCGCGCACGCTGACGTTCGCGTAAAGCTGCCGCACTGGTTGAGAACCGGCGTATGGGTGCTCCGGCGGGATCGTAGCGTCTGTGGAAGAGCAGGAATGCTGCTCGCTCCTTGCGGAGAACCTGTTGACGTTTCGCGGCTCGCCTGCGTATCGTCTCTTTAAGAAATAAGGTCTGCCCGCAAAGTGGCGGATCGCAAAGCTCGCTCACGCGGGCGCAGGGGAGATATCAATGCGTTACAGGAGCTGGCTTTCGATTTGCTGCAGCGTGCATGCCTTGGTGTGTGCCACGCCTGTTCTGGCCCAAACCGCAGGTGATACTGTCCAGCAGACCCCCGCCTTGGGCGCATCTGGCCAGAGTGCCGGCGTGTCGGCGGTGAACCAGAGGGGCACCGCCAGGTCCGACATTGGCGCCAGCGCCACTACAAAGGGGCAGGATACGAGTGCGGCCTCCAGCAAGGCCATCGGCGAGACGATCGTGGTGACAGCCACACGGCGCAAGCAGACCATCCAGCGCACGCCCGAGGCCATCACCGCGTTCACCGACGAACGTCGCAACCTCATCGGCGTGCAGAACGGCCAGGATTTCGTCAATCTCACGCCGAGCGCGGCGCTGGAAGGCGAATACCTGACGATCCGCGGCGTGGGCCGTTTCGAGGATCCCGGGCAAGGCACCGATCCGGGGGTCGGCGTCAACGTCGATGGCGTCTACACGTCTTCGCCCGCCTATCTGGGCCAGCCCGACTTCCTGACCGACCGTGTGGAAATCCTGCGCGGGCCGCAGCAGATCACCGGCCGCGAATCCGCCGGCGGCGACGTCAACATCTACTCGCGCCGCCCGACCGACGACTACCACTACGATATCCGTTTCGGCGGCACGACCTTCGACGAGGGCTACAGCAACGCCGCGTTCTCCGGCCCCATCACCAACAACCTGAAATTCCGTGTGTCCGAAGCGTACGACGTGACGGGCGGGCCGGGTGGCGAGAACATCGCGCCCAACGCGTTCGGGAGACAAGAGCAGCCCGGACGCGGCGACTCGCTGATCCTGGAAGGTCAGCTGGAGTGGGACCCGACGGATGATCTGAACATCTGGGCGCGCTACCAGAACTTCCAGCAGCACTATAACCAGTTCTACGGCGTGGGCGCAGGTGTCGGGCTCGCCAGCCCCTATCTGAGCGGCCCGGGCACGTCGATCGGCTCGCCCCTGTTCTTCGGCCTGGGCGTGAACCCGCAATTCGGGTTGCCGCCAGGCAGCAATCCGTCGCTGTCCGATCCGTTCAAGACGAACGTCAACGACATCGGCCACAGCGACATCCACGACGACCACACGTTCACCATCAACGCGACATACGACCTGCACGGCGCGGTGCTGAAGTATATCGGCGGCTACAGCCAATACGTGGCGCAAAATAATGCCGACGTGGACTACAATTCCCGCAGCGACTACACCAGCCCGACAGGTCTGCAGATCCCGGTTTCGCTCGTCGAGGACTCGCCGGCGCAGAAGCACTGGTACAGCAACGAGCTGTCACTGAGCTCGAGCGGCACGGACAGGCTCCGCTGGGTGGTTGGCGCCTACCAGTACGGCGAGGATTACCGGACCGGCTTCAACGTCAACGATCCGCTGGCGACCTACCTCTCGACCCCGGTCAGCGGCACGACTTTCCTGCCTGTGGCGCTTAACCCGCAACGCAGCGTCTATGCGCAAACCACGTCCCTGGCGACAGACACCGAAGCCGTCTATGGCCAGTTGGATTACGACATCACGCCGACCATCCGGGCCACCGCCGCATTCCGCTACAACTGGGACCAGCGCTTCGGCGCGGACTCCTTCCGCTATGTCTATGACAACCGCGGCATCAACAACGGCGCTGGCGGCGCCCTTTACGGCGCGCTCGACTTCACGCCGACGAAGAACTTCGATGCCGTGGGTCAGTCCTACCAGAACCAGACCGGCAAGGTCGGGCTGGAGTGGCATCCCGACACCACACTGATCGCCTACGGCAGCATTTCGCGCGGCTACGAGCCGGGCGGCTACGATCTCGGCGGCTTCGCCAACATCCCGAAAGTCAGCTCCGAGACGCTGATGGACTACGAAGGCGGCGTGAAGAAGACCTGGGGCAGCTACCTTCTGCTCGATGGCTCGGCCTACTACTACCAGTACAACAATCTGCAGGTGCCGATCTACACCGCCGAACCCGGCGCGATGGGTGCCGTGGTGTTCGCCAACAACCTCGTCAACGCGCAGCGCGCCCGTACTTATGGCGCGGAACTCGAATCGGTCGTCTCACCCACGGCCGACCTGCACCTCACCTTCATCTATTCTTACATCAACGCGAAGTTCGAGGAGTTCCAGAACCCGGTGCCAGGCCAGCAGCTGGTTGACATCTCCACCGGCCAGACGTTCGCGAGCCTGCGTGGGAACAGCATCCCATTCTCGCCGAAGAACAAGATCACCTTTTCGCCGCAATACACGCTGCATCTGCCACATGCTGACCTCAGCCTCTCGGCGATATTCAGCTATGTGGGCTCCCAGTTCGACGGCGTCTTCCAGAACAGTAATTACCATACGAGACAATACGAGAACCTGAACCTGCGGGCGCTGTACCAGCCCACCAAAACGCCGTGGAGTTTCATCCTGTACGCCCGCAACGTCACCAACTCCACGCAGTTCATCTATCACGCACCATCCATCTTCTTCCCGCAGCAGTCCGCCTACACCGTCAACCCGCCCTTCGTGTTCGGCGGTGAAGTGCAGTACCGGTTCTGACGTCATGTGCACGGGTGGATCGTGGCCGGTCGGTGCATGCGACCTGGGAACATGAGTTGAGAACCGCTCGCCTCGGGGCATCCATGCAGACACGGCTCGCCTACGGTTTCGGGGCGGTCGCCAGCGGCGTTATGGTCGCGGGCCTTTCGGGGGCGGTGCTGCAGATATACCTCAACCAAGTGGTCGGTCTTCCGGCACTCTGGGTCGGAACGATCATACTTGTCTCCCTGGTCGCGGATTCGCTGGTCGATCCGCTCATCGGCTACTGGTCCGATCGCAGCATCTCGCCGCGCGGCCGCCGCCATCCTTTTATGTACGCCGCCGCAATCCCGATTGCGGTATCCACATACTTCCTGTGGAATGCTCCGCCAGGCCTGCGGCCCGGCCCGCTCGTCGTCTTCACCGTGATCATGATGATCACGGTGCGCATTGCCGCGAGCGTATACGTGATACCCAGCGATGCGATGCTGCCGGAGCTGACGTCGGATTATGACGAACGCACCACGCTCACAAGCTACCGGTGGTTCTTCGGTATCCTGGGCAGTGCGGGCGTCTCCTACACGCTGAATGCCGTCTTCCTGCGCACCAGCCCCGGCAATCCGCTCGGCATACTGAACCGGCAGGGCTACGCGCAGTTCGGAATGCTGTCTGCGATCATCATCTTCGTCTCGATCACTGTCTCGGCGGCCGCCACGCAGCGCCAGGCTCGTCTGTTCGTGCCTACGCCGCGTTTGGCAACCGCCCGTGTCAGCCTGCGGGATTTGCGTCTGACGCTGGCAAACCCGTCTCTGATCGCCCTGCTACTGGGCGGATTGCTCGGCGGCATCAACGGCGGCATCGCGCTTGGATTGAGCGCCTATATGCTGGTGCATTTCTGGGGACTCGATCCCAGCCAATACGCGCCGCTCGTTCCCCTGGGCTCGCTCGGCGCGATCACTGCGGTGTTCTGCGCGCCGGTGCTGGCGAAACGCTTCGGCAAGAAGCCCGCGGCGATCGGCTTGTTCTCGATCTCGATCGTCACTACGGCCGCGCCGATCCTGCTGCGCCAGACGGGTCTGCTCGGCGGACCGGGATCGGGATGGATATCGGCCCTCGTCATCGCGGATGGCGCCTTTACCGCCTCGATCAGCGTGGCCGGCTACATCCTGGTGGGTTCCATGCTGGCTGACGTGGTGGAGGATGTGGCGGCGCGGACGGGTGTGCGTGCGGAGGGGCTGCTCTACGCGGTGAACGGCCTGCTGGTGAAGTTCACCGGCGGCATCGGCGCCTTCATCGCCGGAGTCATGCTGACGGTCGTGCGTTTTCCGCCGCATGCCTTGCGGGGCAGCGTACCCGCTTCCGTCATCACGCACCTGGTCATGATCTATCTTCCGGTCACGGTGGCCTTCAGCGCCGCGTCCGTGGCAGTGCTGGGGCTCTACCGCATCGACCGTTCGACACAGGCACGCAATGCCACGCGCCTGCAGGGTGCAGCGTAGATGGAATGCAAGCCGGGCAGGCGGCAGCGTACACCTCGCCGCCCACAGTAACAATCCGCGACATCCGGAGGAATCATGCTGAACGAGATTAGCGAGACTTACAGGGGCTTTGCGTACCTTCTCGCAGTTTGCCTGTCGCTGCTTGCCATCCCGACCGCATCGTGGGCGCAACCCGCCGCACCAGCCGTCGATCCCGCGACCTACAAGCAAATCCCCGCAGCCTCCTACCACCCCCCCGAAGGCATCACCTTCCGCAGCGTGGATATCATCAGCGATGGTGTCCGCCTGCACGGCGAGCTGTTCTACCAAAAGTCGTCTGTGGGCAGAAAGCTGCCCACCGTGATAAGCGCCCATGGCTGGGGCGGCGTCGCCGCCTATCTCCGCGCGGATGCCGTCGCGCTCGCCAACGCCGGCTATCTGGTCATCGACTTCGATTACCGCGGCTGGGGGGAGAGTGATTCTCGCGTCATCCTGGTGGGTCCAGAGCCAGCCGGCACAGGCAACGATCGCTTCACCGCCGAAGTGCAGGCGCAGCGCGGCTACGTCGACCCGTTCGAACAGGTGGAGGACTGGTTCAACGTCATCGATTGGGCCCAGGGCGAACCGATGGTGGACACCACGCGCATCGGCGTACGCGGCTCCAGCTATTCCGGCGGGCATGTGGTCTATGTGGCCGCGCGCGACTGGCGCGTGAAGGTTCTGGTCAGCCAGGTGGGCGGCGTGCAGGACCGGCCCGCGCGGGATATAAAACTGACGCCGGATGCCGCCGGTTTCGTCGCGCGCGCGCACGCGGCCGGCATCGCACTGGCCCGCAACGAAGCACATTATCCGGACCCGAAGACGAAGGCGATCGGCAACCTGATCGGCGCACCCGTGGGCGACAAGCTGCTGCGCTGGTGGCCGAATGCGGAGTCCGGCTTCATCACTCAGCCGGCACTCTACATCGTAGCTGAGAACGAGGAACTCAACGACAACAACACCAACGCCATACGCGCCTATGATAACGCGAAAGGCCCGAAGAAGCTGGTCGTGATACCAGGCATCAAGCATTACGGCATATACGGGCCGGCAAGGCAGCAGGCGATCGACCTGGCGATCACCTGGTTCAACACATATCTGAAGCCTTGAGCCGGACACGGGAGAACAGAAGCATGGTCTTCCATGGGAAGGCGAAAGCCTTGCTGCCTTGGGCACGCGGGCTTCTCCTCAGCCTGGCCATCGCATCACCGGCAGTGGCCGATCCCGGTCCGTCGCCTACGGCTCTGCTAAAACCGCAAGTGTCGCTCGAAGCGGGTGCCGCGGCTTACAACGCGCATTGCGCGTCCTGCCATGATCACGCCGCCGGGCGCATACCGGCGAGGGACATCATAGCCAACAACACCGCCGCCCTCATCTACGCCATCATCAGTGACGGCATCATGCAGGAATACGCACGCGGCCTCGATTTCAACCAGCGCGTATCGCTCGCCGTCTATCTGTCGAAAAACCTTGGCGGCGGCACGGTCGATCGCGCCAGCACCGAAACACCCGCCTGCACGGACAAGCCTGCACCTCTGGCAATCGGTGCGTCCGGATGGAATGGCTGGGGCCGCGACTCCGGCAACACGCGCTTCCAGCCCGATGCTGGCCTAGCCGCCGCGGACGTGCCACGCCTGAAGCTGAAATGGGCGATCGGCATGAACGGCGCCCGCAACGGGCAGCCGGTGCTGGTCGGCGGACGCCTCTACACCAACAACAGCGCCGGCGAGGTCTATGCCCTGAACGCGCGCACCGGCTGCGCCTATTGGCGCTTCAACGCGCCGCGCGGCTCGCGCAACACGATCTCCATCGCACCCATCCCCGCCGCCGCACGGGCCGCACTTGGAGGCGCGGCATACGCCGCCTACTTCGTCGACGAGGCGGCAACCCTGTATGCAATCGACGCAGACACCGGGCGACAACTCTGGAAGACGAAGATCGACAGCCAGCAAGGCACGCAGTTCACCGGCTCCGTCGCAATCCACGATGGCCTGGTCTACGTGCCCGTCTCGTCCATGGAAGAATACCTGGCCACAGCGCCCACCTATGAATGCTGCCGGTTTCGCGGCGCCGTCGTCGCTGTGGACGCCGCAACCGGCAAGATCGCCTGGACCACCTACACCATTGCCAAAGCAGCCGCGCCGATCGGCGTCAGCGAACACGGCAAGCAGATGTTCGGCCCGGCCGGCAGCGCCATCTGGTCGGCCCCCACCATCGATGCCAAACGCGGCGTGCTCTATGTCGGCACCGGCGACAGCTACGTGGAAGCGCCGAACGAGACGGCGGACGCCATCATTGCGATGGATCTGAAAACCGGCGTCATACGCTGGACCAATCAGCTGCGGCCACATGACGACTACATCATCGGCTGTTGGGGACCGCGCGAAAGCTGGGCTGCAAACTGTCCGCGCCACCCCGGGCCGGACGCCGATTTCGGCAGCTCGCCGATCCTGCGTACCTTGCCGAACGGGCAGGACATCCTGATCGCGGCGCAGAAATCTGGCGAGGTGTATGGGCTGGATCCCGACAAGGCCGGCGTGGTGGTATGGACACGGCGCCTGAGCCAGGGCGGTCCGCTGGGTGGGGTGGAGTTCGGCCCCGCGGCGGATGACGCGCGTATCTACGTCGGCATCGCAGACATCTACGCGCCGGCGCCAAAACCCGGCCTCTCTGCCCTGCGTATCAGCGACGGCACACTGCTATGGACGACGCCGTCACCGCACCTGTCCTGCCGCTGGGTAAACGATTACTGCGACCCCTCCATCTCGATGGCGGTCACCGCCATTCCTGGTGTGGCCTTCGCCGGTTCGATGAACGGGCGTCTGCGCGCCTATGCGGTCGCGGACGGTCGCGTGATCTGGGAGACGGACACCGCCGCCGCGCCGATGGCGACGCTGTCCGGCGGTCAGGCGCTCGGTGGCGTGCTCGATGCATCCGGACCCGTCGAAGCCGGCGGCATGCTCTACGTCCATTCCGGCTACGCCAGCCGGTCTGGCCCCGGTGGGACCGTGCTGCTTGCCTATTCCATAGACGGGCAGTAGTTGAGCCGCCCGCGTTGACGTCTGCAATCTCGTGACGCGTGGCAAAGCAAGCGCCGGCTAACCTGCTGACAGCATCATTCTATTCGGCACAGCGCGCCAGAACCAGGATGCCTGCTCACACACGCAGATCGACTGGCTGTGGACGCAGTCAGCGGCGAACCCGTCTCTGCCTCCGTCCCTTTGCAAGCCGTGGCGCGGTCAGGTGGCCCTGCGCAGCCTCAGCCCGTTTGGCGGCTTCCCAAGCTTTTCCCTGATAACAGGATTTCTGACTTGGCTATCCGGCCAATCTCGGCTGTCTAGTCAGCTAAAAAGTAGGCAAGATCAGGCCGTTGAGACGCCTCGCCTCTCCGCCGCAGTTTTCTGATAACAGGGAATTTGCCGCTGATTGAACAGGGAAGCAGGGCCGCTAATAAGTATCCGTCCGGTGAGCACCGCGCCATGATCAGGGAGCCAGCCTGTCATCTTGTCCGATAACCACCACCAGTTCTACGGCATCAGTTCATCCAGTCGGCGAGCCGGCTGGAGAGCGATACTGCCTGAACAAGCAGGCCTGCGAGCCGATGTCGTCCGTCTTGGCGCCTACGATCAGGCTGGCGGTCAGTGCTTGGTCAAGACTGCCGTCATCAAAGTGAGTGGCAGGAGGTTTGCTCTCCTGATTGCATAGGAAAGGCAGAGTTTCTTCGGGTCCCACTCGCAAGCCCAGTATGAGAGTTTGACTCCAGCTCCGGCAGTCATGTTCGTCGTCATAGTCAGGATGACCGACTTGTTGGGTATGATCGATACAGTCGTAAAATGTGATTGGATTGGCGGGCGTGGCGTGTCGTCAGCCTGCTCGTCAGCCTGCAGCCTGCCATCCCTCTCGTAGATATGTAGCTCGCTGGTGGCGTCCACGAGCTGGCCTCCGACTGCACCTGCGTTCGTAGTCCGATGTTTTATAATCAGCGAAGCTGGACTTGTTCCCGAGGCGACCGTGAGCGTGCTCCTGCCTAAACCGGTCTGAACCCAATTGCCTTTCATGAAGCCGAGATCCGACATCCACTTTGGCGGGGCGGTCGCGCGTGCGCCGGGGGTACCGGTGAGTGCGACGGCGAGTGCCAGCGCGAGAGTTTTTGTATTAAACATCATGGACCGACCTACGCGCTGGATTGAGGCTTGATCAAGCACGTGCCCTCGGCTCGACCGTCCCTGACACCGTGACGGTGATCAGGCAGCCTTACGCGTAGCCGCCACCTGAGCCTGCCAGCTCCACGGCAGCAGTTCATCAAGCCTGCTGACGGGGTGTTGGGCGATATTGGCGAGGATGTGGGCCAGCCAAGTCTGTGGGTCGATGTCGTTCATCTTGGCGCTGACGATCAGGCTGTACATCACCGCGGCGCGCTGTCCGCCCCGGTCGGATCCGGTGAACAGCCAGGATTTGCGCCCAAGGGCTATGCCGCGCAGGCCACGCTCGGCGGCATTGTTCGTCAGGCAGACGCGGCCGTCCACCAGGAACCGGGCAAAGACGGCCCAGCGCTTCAGCATGTAGTCCATCGCTTTTACAACGTCGTTGCCGCTCGATAGCTTTCTGCGTTCCCCCATCATCCAGCTGTGCAGGTCAGCCACGAGAGGTTTGCTCAATTCCTGACGCACGCTTAGACGCCGCTCCGCACTGCATCGGTTGATGTCACGCTCAATGTCGAACAGCTTGTCGATGCGCTGAACCGCTTCCAGGCAGAGCGGCGATATCACCGCTTGGCTCTTTCCCTGTGCGCGCCGTCGTGCAGCCAATTCAACATCGGCCAACACGAAAAGTTTGCGACGCGCGTGCGCCCAACACCCTGCTTCCAGAATCACGCCCGGACTTCGGCCGTCCTCGTACAGCTTGCCGTAACCACCATAAGCGTCCGCCTGCAGGATGCCGGCACATCCCGCTAGGTGGGCTTGCGGATGCTCGCCGCCGCGATCGCGCGAGTAGTAGAATATGGCAGCAGGAGGTGTCGTGCCGCCGAACGGCCGATCGTCGCGCACATAGATCCAGGCGCGGGCGATGTCCGTCTTGCCTTCTGCCAGCGCCGGGACCGTGGTGTCGTCGCCGTGCAGCCGCTTAGCCGCCATGACATGCGCTTGCAGCCGCGGGTCCTGACGTCGTCAAAGCCGCACTGCCAGGCGATGCACAGCTCATCCCGCTGGTGAATGTCGCGCCATCGCTGCTGGCGCGCCTTGGCATATGCACCGGCCGTGATGGCGATGTAGTTCCAGCGCTGGCCGGTTCAAAATGGAGTGAACTTGTGAGCGCGCCTGGGCTGGTCTGGACTGCATCGGCGCCAAGCGCGCCACCGTCCAGACCCGACGCGCTGACCAGCCCGCAACAGCACGACGCCATGCGCCGGACGGCGGCCGCTGGCCGGCTTCACCATGCGCAGTCTCTCATCGCACGGGGGCAACTGTCCGAAGCGGCAGGTATGCTTGCGGAGGCGGACAGGCTTTGGCGGCATAGCGTATCGATCCTGAAGCTCCTTGCACACTGCCGGCCCGCCGAGACAAGGCAGACGTCCTGAGTGTCTGTTCGAGCGCTACCCACAGGAAACACGCAGTCCTCTTCAAAAGGGACCAAACAGTTTTTACTCCCTGCACCAGCATCAACAGCCAGGTGTCACAGAAGAACTGATAGCGGGAGAAGCAGCGAACAGGGCGAAAGTTGGCTTCTTCTTTGTAGAAGAAGGCCTTGCTTCATCTTCCAAAGGTCAGTCTCACCGGAATGGATACTATTACCGCCTATTCCGAGAAGCGAACTCGCCTTGAAAGGTTAGCGATGCAACGGCCTGAGCCATTGCCGATCCCTAAATCGGACGAGAGCGGATGACCGCTGCATCAGCTCGATTATGTCGGTTGTACTTTCTTGGCAAAACAGGCGAATACGCAGGTCGCCCGTCTCCAGCTTGCGCCGTGTTGCCTCGGCGATCAGCCTGATGCCGAGGCCGCGGCGGCGCCAATCGGGACGAACGGCCAAAACATCAAAGGTGCCGAGATCGCCGCTGAACCGGCTGATCGCAATCCCCACCACGTCCGGCCGCTCTTCGTTACCAGTCACCGCGACGATGGATGTTTCTGCATTTGCCGCCTCCGGCCCTTGCCCCAGCAGCACGGGTATGGGATTGCCGTCGTGCGCGTCTGGAAACGCCTGCAGCCAGAGTAGGGCCACGTCCTTGATTGATGCCTGCGATAAAGGGATGAGCCGCAGGTCCGCAGACCTATCACGTCGCGAGATCGCGCGAGCGAGATCACATACGGCTGCATAAACATGCGCCACCCGCGTCTCAAAATGCAGGGTCAGCAAGCCGGGTTCGAGCCCACAGGCCAGCAGGAAACCCTCTGCGGGATCACTCTCCTGGAGCGCAGGATGTACTCTCAAGAAAATCTGTGTCTGCCGAACACAGCGCGATGGCAGCATCGGTCAACGATCTGCCGATTCCCCGCCTCCGTTCGATTTGATTCACATGGAGTGTAAATCGGAAGCCAGGCGGATTGCCTTCGTTCCTCCACGTGAGCGCCGCAACACCTACAACATTTTCAGCCGGTCCGCGCACGGCGACAAGCAACTCAGGCGCTGCTTCCGGAGTGAACACCCCAGGAAGCATGGCCCGGCAAAGAGGCATTTCAGTATCGTAAGCCTGACGAACGGACCAGTCTTGAAGGTCAGGGAGGTAAGTGATCATTGCGCCTACAAGTGACGTATAAGAGCTTCGTGTTCGGACCGCCTCGCTGACCCAATCTAACGCCGGGTAGCGACAGCCCTGGTCTAGGGGTCTACTATCATTCATGGGCGACCTGCAGGGGAATGCAAATTCATCAAGGGCCACCAAACTACCGTGCCTGTTCGGCAACAGCCTGGTATTCCGATCTCACGCCAACGGATCGCCATCATAAGCAAAGTGCCCGGCTTCCATGCAAGCCACGACGCGTTTCGTCGCGCTGCTGTCTAGCACCTGTTAAAACTTGCTGCTTGGATTGATTGGCCGTCACGCGTTGACGGCCTTTCTGAAGCAAAGGTGAACCAGAAGATTTGACATCTGGTCGGGTGCCTCCATGTCCTGTCCTGGCCGTATGACTTTGTCGTTCAAAGGACGTCTTGTTGCGGTCTGGTGAGCGCATCGTCATCGATATCCGAGTAGGGAATCTATGAGCGGATAGAAGGTGCCGGGCTTGAAACGCGCTGTCGCTCACCTGGGCGTGCTAAAATCAGCCACCAGCCTGCCCGACCCATTGGGCGGCACGCTGAGCAGCGTGGGCGGCGCGGGGTTCACCCAAAGCGCACTCAGCATGTTTCAGCGGCCTGCAAGCGCTCTGGAGAGTCATCGAGGCTTCACTCAAGAGATATAGCCCATACTGTAAGACGTCGTCGCGCTAGTATGCCGGCATCTCCACTCTTCAATACGGCGGTCTGTCTACGCTTCAGTATGGTGGCTTATTCACGCGCCAGTATGGAGGCCTGTCGTCGCTTCAGTAAGGCGGCGTGTCAACGCTTTCGGGCACCGGTTTGTCTACCCTGTCAGGCGGCGGTATGTCTACTTCGGCGACTAATGTATATCGTAGTAACCTTCCGCTTAGGCCAGAGTACTTGAGAGAACTTCAAGTGAGAGGCTTCCAGCAGGCGGCGGCTATGATCAGGCGGCATCTACCGACTTTTCTCTGGCCAGGAAACTTCTTCACTTAACACACCATTTGAAGAAGCGGTGCGCCGGCCGATCGGCTGATGTCCGTGCGGGCTCAGGCGGCCTGCGCGGCGTCGTCGAGCCAGACGCGCACCTCCGGCACCGACCGGCGCCAGCGCAGGGACAAAGGGCGGCAGCACGTCATCACTGGCGCCCTCGCGGTGCCCGGCACCGGAGTGGCAGCCGTAAGCGTCAACGGGCACTGACCGGCTCCTCGTCTCTGACGGGCGGCATTTCCGGAAGCCCGGCGGCGAAGACCGGCTCTGCCGGTCTAAGTCAGCGGCGGACCGGTTACCATCAGGGCGCAGGACAAGTCAAACCATCGCCCGCATGTGCCGCCTAGTCGCTACGAGCCGACATACTAAGCCGGCTGCCCGGCGAGGAGGTGGGTGCAGCCATTTCGCCGATCCGGGCCTGATAGCCACATTGCTGCCCGCCGGGTTCTGGCAGAGCAGCCAAATCCGCCACACCATTCGGATGCTGCCGAGATGGTCATCTGGGTTTCTTCAAGATGGAAGCTCCCGGCGATTGCACGGGCCTAATGTTCCGGGTAGGTATTGGAGACAGGGTCTTCGTTTTACGACTGTCTGACGCTGTTGTCTTGGCCGTTCTCCCTCTAGGGCCCTGGGGAAAGATTAAGTTATCGACCCGCTGGTAAAAGGCAGCCCATCGTGGCACTAGGCGAACCGACAGTAACCGGTATCGGTTTGGAAGCCGGCCTGGCGCATGCGAGCAAGTGCGTCGTCCTTAGCGACGCGCGCATGCCTGATCAGCCGATCGTCTTCGTCAACGCGGCCTTTACCACTCTCACCGGTTACTCCTTCGAAGAGGCAGTAGGGCGAAATTGCCGGTTCTTGCAAGGACCTCTCACCGACCGCACGTCGGTCAAACGCATGAAGCAAGCTCTCGACGAGGGCGTATCGATACAGTGTGAGTTGATGAACTACCGCAAGACAGGGGAGCCTTACTGCAGCAGATTCAGTGTCGATCCGATACGCGATGCCACAGGAGAAATCACGCACTACATCAGTATTCAGCGCAATGCGGATTCCGAGCGCGCCGCGGCGTCAGGCCTGATCGAGGCGGAACAGCGGCTTGCTACTCTCATCGACAATATCCCTGGCTACGTCTTTCGCCGTGTCATGCATGCCGACCGTACGCTGAGCTTCCCGCTCCTGAGCCGCTCGTTTTTCCGCATACTTGGCTTGCCGGACGACACTGAACTCGAGGCCAGGGGTTTTGTCGACTACATGCGCCCGGACGAACACGCGGAACTCGTTCGCAGCGTCGTCCAGTCGGGTCTCGACCTCACGACCGTGCGGTCCGACGTCCGGCTTATCGCTCCTTCCGGCCAGGAATTCTGGTTCCGCAGCGTCTCCAAACCGCGAGCTGAAGCTGACGGCAGCGTAGTCTGGGAGGGTGTCGCAGTCGACATCACGGCTGAGAAAATCTCCGACGCGAAAATCTTCTACCTCGCCCACCATGATGTCCTGACCGCCCTGCCGAACCGTGTGCTATTCCGCTCGGCACTTCTCGACGCGGTTGCCGGTGCCACGCTGCGCACCCCGGGAATTGTCTTGTTTTTCATCGATCTGGACGAGTTCCAAGTTCTCAACGAGGAACTCGGCGTCGCCTTTGGCGACCTCATATTGGCGGAGGTGGGCCGTCGCCTTATGGCTTTTGCCCAAAGCCGGCACGGTAGCGCAGCCCGGCTCGGCGGCGACGAGTTCGCACTTCTGCTGCCTGCCACAAGCTCAGAGCCTGACCCGCTGGCTCTTGCCCAGGCGATACACCAGGAACTCTTGCGTCCGCACCTGATCTCGGGGAGGACCGTCTCGATCGAGAGCTGCGTGGGCACAGTCGCCTACCGCTACAAAGATGACGCTGTGTCCTTCAACCCGGAAGACAGGGCCGCAGAGTTAATGAAACGCGCCGACTTGGCGCTGCATCGCGCCAAACAGGAGGGTTCGGGCTCGTGCCATGTATACTCGGCGGAAATCGATGATCGGGTACAAAACCGTGTTGCGTTGCGGACCTCGCTTCAGGATGGGCTGAGCCACGACCAATTCCAGTTGCATTACCAGCCGCTTGTTGATCTTGTCACCGGCAGGATCGTGGGCGCCGAGGCGCTGGTGCGCTGGAACCATCCCGAACTCGGTCTGCAGCGCCCGGACCTGTTCATCCCCTACGCCGAATCGTCAGGACTGATCGTCCCGCTCGGCGCCTGGGTGATCAGGCAGGCGATGACTCAGGGACAGGCCTGGCGGCAGCGCGGCCTGGTTCCACCTCGCATGGCGATCAACCTCTCCGCGGTCCAGTTGCAGCGGCCGGGCTTCCTGGCGACAGTGGAGCGGAGCTTGGGCGAGACCGGCGCCAGGGCAGAGGATTACGAATTCGAGCTGACCGAGGGAACGCTGGTGCGTGCGGCCACCGAAGTGCACCGGCAGCTCGACAGCCTGCGCACTACTGGGTTCAGGCTCGCCATCGACGATTTCGGGACCGGTCACTCGACCCTGAAATCGCTTCGCGACTTCGCCATCGACAAGGTGAAGATCGACCAAACCTTCGTTCGCAACCTCGTCATTAATTCCAACGATGCCTCGATCATCCGTGCCATCATGGAGCTGTCGCGAAGTCTCAAGCTCGACGTCGTAGCCGAGGGGATCGAGACAGTGATGCAGCGCGACTTCCTCGTGGACGTCGGCTGCAAGACGGGACAGGGTTATCTGTTGAGCCTGCCTCTAACCGCAGAGGATTTTGGGTGGCTGATCGAGAAGCGTCATCTGCTTCTGCCGGGACGGCCCGAGAGTTCGGACGCAGTGCGGCAGGGATGAAAGGCGTCTTGCACCATGGACAACGATGACGGCGAAAGGCCAGGGGCGTCCCGGCATGAGCCGCCGCTTGCCAAGACACCCACCGGCATAAAGGGTTTCGACCAGATCTCCAGGGGCGGATTGCCCAACAACAGAACAACGATCGTCATCGGTGGCCCGGGCGCCGGCAAAACCGTGTTCGCACTGCAGACGGTCGTCAACCGCCTCGTCACACGAGGCGAGCCGGCTATCGTGGTCGCTTTCGAGGAGCCGATCGCCAGCATCGAACAGAACATGGCCTCTTTCGACTGGGACATCGGCGAACTGCGCCAGCAGGGGCTCATTTTCCTCAATGCGAAAGCACCGACGACCGCCCTGATCGGCGGCGCGTTCGATCTCAACGGGCTGCTGGCCATGCTCACGGCACTGCGGCAAGAGGCAGGCGCGCGCAACATCGTCTTCGACGGACTCGACATGCTGCTCAGCAGCCTGGGATCCAAATCGCTCGTGCAGCAGGAACTTGCCCGGCTCGACGAGTGGATAAGGCAGTCAAGCATTTCCGCGATCATGACCGTAAAGTCGTTCGGGGTCAGCGAAATGGACCAGCTCTATTCGCAGTTCCTCGAATACATGACCGACTGTGTCGTCAAGTTGAGCATCGCGTTTGGCGAAACGACGACATCGCGCAGCCTGTGCATCACCAAATACCGCGGTTCCGGCTTCGCTGCCAACCCGGTGCCGATGGTGATCGGCAAGTCAGGTATCGACGTGCTGGCGTTCAAGGACACCCGCAGAGATTACCCCACCTTCACGGACCGTGTCTCGTCAGGGATCCCTGGCCTCGATTCGATCATCGGCGGCGGCTACGTGAGGGGTAGCAGTATCCTGATCTCGGGAAGCCCCGGCACATCGAAAACCAGTCTCAGCGCGAATTTCGCTGCTGGCGCCTGTGCCCGAGGAGAAAAGGCGCTGTTCGTCAGTTTCGACGAGAGTGCATCGCAGATCGTCTCGAACATGCGCTCGATCGGACTCGACCTGTCGCCCAGCATCAAGAACGAAAGCCTGATCATGGCTTCACTCCTGTCCACCGGGCGCAGCCCGGAAGAGCACTACAAGGTGATTCGCGACTTGCTTGAACTGCACAAGCCTCAATGTCTGGTTATCGATCCACTATCCGCCCTGCTGAAAGCCGGCTACCCGTTTACGGAACTGATTTCCGAAAGCCTTGTGGAGACATCCAGGGAAATCGGCATCACCGTGCTTTGCACTTCGCTGCTCGGCCAGGTCACGGGCGAGACAGAACTCTCGGCGAGCCGCGTTTCGACGATCGCCGACACCTGGATCCACGTCTCCTACGTCGCCGAGGCCGGCGAGCGGAACCGGGCGCTCACGATCATCAAGTCGCGCGGCACGCAGCATTCCAACCAGGTGCGCGAGCTGCTGCTCAGCCCTGCGGGCATCCATCTGAGCGACGCCTACGTCGCGGAAGGCAGGGTGCTGATGGGCAGCGCCAGGGCGCAGAAGGAAGCCGAAAGCCTGCGGCTGCAGACGCTCGCCCTCGTTAGCCACGAGCATGCCAAGCGCCAGATCGAACACGACATCGCCGATCTCGAGACACGGTTGAAGTTGCTGGCACAGGATCTGGCCGCCAAACAGCGTGAGGCCGCGTTCTTTGCCGTCTCCGAGCGGGTTCGCGCCGAGCAGGAGACAGCGAATGCTGCAACACGTCTGGCGCTCAGGAGTGCCGACGACAATTCCGGCGCTGGCTGGACCGCAGGACATGAGGTCCCGCTGTGACCGTGCTTCCAGACCCGCCGCCAGAAGAGAACGCCAAAACCGCAGGCGCCTGGCTCCGTCTCTACATTGCGGGCGATACCCCGAATTCCATGCGTGCGCAGAAGAACCTGGCAGCTGCACTGAGCGCGATCGACGGCGACGCTTGCCTGCTGAATGTCAACATCATCGACGTCTTCAAAAACGCCAGGCGCGCGCTTGTGGATGGCGTGATCGTCACGCCTACTCTCATCGGCGGCGTCCGGACAGATCGGCTGCAGCTGATGGGCGACCTGACCGATGGGGAAAAGCTTGGCCATATGCTGAGCTCCCTGACGAAGCGGGAACCCTGACGCTCGTCAGCCGCGTATGTTCAGGCAAAGCCTTCTTTTTCGGAGATGGAAAAAAACTTTTACACCCCGCATTTCTAACCTGCGTGTTCCTCCGGGACCACACGGACACTGCACCAGCGGGGAAACAACAGTTTTTTGGTTTTTTCAAAAGGACTGCTTGCTTTCTGCCTTGATACGGCGTCGGCGTTATCGGTCCGGGTGCCTGGGGTGATTACGTTGCCTCCGTCCTCGACTTGGTTTTCCCAAGCCGCTGCCGTCGGCCGGTCAGAAGGGCAGTCGCCCTCCGGGTTGGCGCCGTATCTTCCGCGGCAGCAGGTGCTCTGGAAGCAGCTTGGGTTGGCATTACGCCCAACAGTTTCCGCGCCTTTCGATCAATTTATCTTGAATACAACCGCAGGTTAGCTATATGTTTCCAGGCTGGCGTGAATTGCGCCTGCGGACCGGGTCAGTCGATCCACCGTCACGTCGGTTTGCCGTGCAGCGTCTGCCGCCGTGGACAGGTGGGTTCACGTCTTTAAGGTTCCGAAATGAAAATCGAGACGTTGGTCACAGGTCCGCTTCCCGGGCTTGATCCAAGCGAGTGCGAGCGGGAGCCTATACACATCCCTGGCGCGATCCAGCCGCACGGCGCGATGCTCGCTGTCCTGGCAGGGAGTGGCATCATCACGCACGCCAGCGCCAACATGGCGGCTATTCTGGGCTACTCCGCTAAAGCCGTGTTGGGTCAGCCGATCGAGTCCGCCATTGGGAAAGCCGCCTGGCAGGTGATGAAGACGTCCAAGCCTGGCGAGAAAATCGTGGCCGGCGCGCCATCCTGGAAGATCGGGCCTGATGCGCGAGACATCAGTCTCAATGCCTACTGGACCGGCCCACATATCGGCATCGACCTGGAGCCGGCTTATCCCTGGCAGGCCCACAGCGTAGCCCAGGACTCAATCCAGACCCAGACGCCGCTCCTGATGGAAGTGCAATCGATCCTCGAGACGTTCGAGAGGGCGACCACCAAGCTGGAGCTTTGCCAATCCGCGATGCGGGGCGTGCAGGCCCTCACCGGCTATGACCGGGTCATGGTCTACCGGTTTGGCGAGCAGGGCCAGGGGGAGGTCGTGGCTGAAGCCAATGCACCCCACCTCAATCCCTACCTCGGCAACAACTATCCAACGACCGACATCCCGCCACAGGCCAGGCGGCTGTTCCTTGCGAAACGCGTCAGCTCGGTCGCTGATTCGAGCTATCAGCCAGTCCCGATCCTCTCGCACCTGAACTCCGATCATGGGATGCCATTGGATCTCACCCAAAGTGCGCTGCGCAGTGTGTCCCCGATACACCGCGAATACATGCGCAACATGGGTACTGCCGCGAGCCTCTCCATCGGGCTTGCTTCGGGATCGGAGCTGTGGGGCTTCATAATCTGCCACAATGGAAGCCCGCGCGTCGCAGGGCCTGATCTGCGGGGAGCCGTCGACATGATCGGGAGGGTCGTCTCGGCCCTACTCGGCGGCCTGGGCGAAGCGGAGGTGTTCGCTCAGCGCAACGCCCGGAGTGGTACGATGCGGAGCCTTGTCGAGCGCCTTGCAGGCCCGCAATTGCCGGCCGCGGCGCTCGCCGCCGCAGAGGTGGACCTGCTGCATCTCGTCGACGCAGCGGGTGCCGTCATTTCGATCGGCGGCAATAGCCTTCGCATAGGCGAGACACCGCCCGCCGTCGCCACCGGGCGGGCAACGCTGGTGATGCAGTCGCTGGCAGCCGGTGCCCTGCTCGCAATCGACAACCTCGGTCTGGCGCATCCCGATCTGGCCGACTGTATCGGCGCCGGCAGCGGCGCGCTGCTGCTGCCGCTCTCCGGCAACGGGGAGGACTTCATCCTCTGGTTCCGCCCGGAACATTCGCGGATCGTCACCTGGGCCGGTGACCCGAGCCAGCATGCAACGAGAAACGCCCTTACGGGCCGCCTCTCACCGCGTGCATCCTTCGCAGCCTGGCAGCAGACCACGCATGGCCGGTCCAGGCCCTGGATGAAGGCTGACCTGGCGCTTGCCGGCGAATTAGGCAACGCGGTCGGACAGGAACTCGCCCGGCGTGCAAAGGCGGAGATGGATCTGCTGCGGCATTACCAGGACCTGAGCGACAACCTGGAGGCGCAGGTCAACCAGCGCACGGAGGCACTCGAGGCCCAGACATCCGAGCGGCTCAAGGTCGAGGCGACCTTGCAGCAGGTGCAGAAGATGGAGGCCGTCGGCCAATTGACCGGCGGCGTGGCACACGACTTCAACAACGTGCTCGCCGCCGTGCTTGGCAATCTGGAGTTGGCGCATGTCAAGACGTCCGACCCGGTGATTCAGCGCCTGCTCGGGAACGCCCAGCGTGCCGCCGAGCGCGGCGCCAAACTGACCGGTCACCTGCTGTCCTTCGCCCGCAAGCAGCCGCTCCGCAAGGAAGCCTGCGATGTCAATCAGCTCGTATCGCGGTTCCTCGGGCTGGTCACTCGGACCATCGGGTCGTCCGTGCGGGTCAAGCTCGAGCTCGCGGCCAATGCATACCCCGTGTTGGCCGACCCTGTGCAGCTGGAGATGGCGTTGCTCAACATTGCCGTGAACGCCAGGGACGCAATGGTCGAGGGTGGCCGGCTGGTGCTCTCGACAGTGAACGTCACCGCTCCGTCGCCGGGTGTCCCCCTCGACTTGGACGCGGGCGAGTACGTCTGCATCATGGCGCAGGACGACGGAACCGGCATGCCCGACGATGTTGCCAAGCGCGTGTTCGAGCCGTTTTTCACCACTAAGCCGGTCGGTAAGGGCACGGGCCTCGGCCTCAGTCAGGTTTACGGGTTTTGCAAGCAGCTTGGCGGCTCCGCCTCGATCACGAGCGAAGCGGGCAACGGCACGTGTGTAAGCTTGTTCCTGCCCCGTACAGTCGAACTCGCATCGGGGCTTGCGATATCGAAGTCCGATATTGTTGTCAGGCCGGCCAACGCGCGCGTCCTCGTCATCGATGATGACAGCCACGTGCTGAGCATGGTCTCGGAGATGCTGGAGGCGCTCAGTTTCGACGTCATCGGCGCCGAAAACGGCCTCCGCGGCCTCGAGATTCTGACAAGCAGCCTGCAAGTGGATGTCGTGGTGACCGATTTCTCGATGCCCATGATGAACGGGATCGAGTTCATCCGGCGCGCGCGGCAACTGCAACCGGGCCTACCCTGTTTGATGATGACTGGATATGCCGATGTCGGGAACTTCGCTGAGGCAGCGGCCGACGGGATCGAAATCATGCGCAAGCCTTACAAGATGAACGACCTGGCTGCGATCATCCAGCATGCCCAGCGCACCAGTCGGCAGAACGCGCTACACCGCAGCCTCCATTAGGTTGCCCGCCCGCACCGGTGCGGGCGGGCGCCGGGCCGATCCGGGATGCTGGCGCGCGTGGCATCTCGTCGGCCGGCACGGCCGCAACAGGTCCTTTCAATGCGGTCAAGCCGTGACTGCAATGGGCTCTGGGAATGTCTTTAGAAAGCACTGGAAAGCAGCATTCGCCGCGGCGCACGCCCGGGTGATAGCGACACCATCGCCATCGATCTGCGAAAGAGCTGCCTGGAAGCTACCCCACAGGTTCTCGCCTTCGCCGTGACGGAGGAAATGCGTCGCTGACCGAACCGCTGGGTCAACACTCTTTTCAACAAACTGCAAGATGAGGCGCGCACCCAGGCGGCTGCCCTCCAGCACGTAACTCCAGCCCATGATCGTGCCGATGTCGGATTCGATTGCACATGGCGATGCTGTGATCTGCTGCCCGCCAAGCGCATCCAGATCCTGCTGAAGTGAGTCCCGACGCTGCCGCTGCTGCCAGTCGGGTAAAAAGCGGCGTACGCCGGCATCCGCCAGCCCGGCTTCGATCGCCGCACAAGGCAGATTACCTGATAGGTACGCCAAATAGGCAGGCCGGCTGACCAGTGCGGAAAGATCGAGTATCTGATCCAATGCCGAATGCGCCGCCTGTGTTTCTGCTCTAAGCCGCTTCCGGGCAGCGCCTTTTACAGCGGTATCTGAAGGGAGCAGTGATCCGACATCTTCGAGCATGACTGCTGTTATACCGAATCTGCTGCTTAGACACTCTGTTCTTATTGCAGGGCGCTGTGGTGGGCTTGCATGGGTGCGGTGCCGGCGGGGCGCGGTACGCCAAGGGCTGCGCGCCAATGTTGGATTCGTGGCTACCAGGAGAGGCTTGCTGGCCACGCTGGCCGAGGCGGCTTTCGGGGCCACGGCCTCAAGGCTTGGAAATCGGTACGGCTGACCAAAGGCCGGACGAGATGCTGCGTATGCTGGTGGCAAGCTGATACAGCTTCGACGAAATTCGGCCGGCAAGACTCGGCGCTTCACCTGCTGGCGGTGTTCGTGGACGTGCTTGAACAAAGACGCGGTTGTGTCCACGACACATCATCGGCGCCGGTTACACTCGAACAACTATCTCTATCTCGACAGCAGAATCTATTAGCAATCCCCACGAATTGCCCCAACTTGTTTTTGAGCAGGCATGCTCATGCCTTTAAGCGGGCCTACGCCTTTCTGCCTTAACTCTTTTCGTTTGCGCGTTATGACTTTTTGATGAGTGCTTACCGCCTCAATGCCTTTCGCGCGGATGTAGTACAACTCTGCCAACTCTGACCCGGCATGCCCGAGGATCACGCGGATTATGTGAAAATCCTCGGGGTTGAACTCGGCGATGCTGGTAGCGGCACAGTGCCTAAACTCGTGCGGCGACAAACGCACGCCAAAGCGTGCCATGGTTCGCCGCGTGATCATGTTGGCAAACGTATCCGCCGGGAACTGAGCGCCACTGCAAGCAAGCCACACGGGCGGGCAGGAGCTCCACCATTCCTGACCGAGTTCATCGGCCCGCGTGCCAAGGTGATCGATGCTGAGCCATTGGCTGGCCGGCAGTTCGACTTCATCGACATGGGCCTGATGATCGCGATTGAGGGCGAGGTGCATTTCAAGCGGCTGTGTTCTGTCTCGTGGGAGCGCACAGGGGCAGACGAATTTGGCTTGTGACGCAGGCCGATTACGGCGCCGGCGGAACCAGGATGTCGAGGACAAGGGACGCGAGAATAACCGTAAGCCATGCTCCGCGGCCTTCTTCAGCGGTGATGGCCGGCGTGCTGATATGCCTGAGTCTTTTGGCTTCGAGCTATCGTTATGGTCGACGTTAATGACGACCGATTAGCGCGGCATTCCATGGCGTATTCGCCAAGCAACGCCAGATTTCAATTTAGGCAAAGCCAGCGTTGGGCCGGTCACCTGCCATAGAAGTTGCTGCACTGGCACGCGCTTGGCTCCGACAACAATGTTCGCTGCGTCGCTATCAGCCGTCGAACCAGGACGTGGCCAGGCTGACTGTATTGCTATGCGCGACGCCTCTCCATGGACCGGAAGCACACAATCAAAGGCGACCTTCCGGCATGACGAACTGGATGCCGCAACCGGTTTCAAGCAACGCATGAGTACTTTCCGAAGGTAGCGCTCGACTGGCAACGCTGTTCAGCTTCCGTCAGCGCTTGTAGGCGTGACAAACGTGCAAAATGAAAGCGAACCAGGCAATGAGGAACGTCATGAAGAGGCCGCCTTCATGGAAGCTTGGAAGAAAGAAGATGTGCCATGTCTGAGCGCGTTCTTCAGAGTACGCCAAGCCCATCGAGCGAGGTCAGACCTACGTCGCGGTGGCCAAGCTCTCATTCCGCGCTACGACCATGCCCCTATCGCATAAGGATACCGGCAACCTTGCCAACGCGATGGGTAGCTCAGACAAGCCAGATTGCGAGACCCTGTAGAGGGCCAGCCGCATCAGATACTTGACTGAGCGAACATCCGGAGCTCGAACGCTTCGATCTTGGCCTCATACTCCTGCAGCAGATACGGCGCTTGCACGTCGTTGTTGAGCGCCCCCGGCCTCGAACTTGCCGGCCCATATGAGGATCACCCACTCATCGAAGCTCGCAGGTGCCAGCTGGCCCGCCTGGACCGGGCCAAGCCGCTATCCTTTCGGGCCGCCATGGCGCTGGCCAAATCGCGAGAATACCAGGACGCCGCCGATGCGCCATCGACTCTTCCGGCCTACGTCGGCGGCCTCGCCAACTAGAAAACCTGGGGCGAGAAGCCCGGGTTCACGCCCATGCCGAGAAAATTTGTGCGATGCGCCGCTGTTCACCGGATACACGCGTGACGGCGGGTTCGCCACGGCAGTCATCGCCGATGCGCGCTTTGCGTTTCCGTTGGGAGAGAGCGGCGACGATGTGTCGCTCGCGCCGCTGCTGTGCGCCGGGCTGATCGGCTGGCGGTCGCTGGACATCGCCCGCAACAGTTCGACGGCGGCCAGCGTGGCCACGATCCACACCGCAAGCGGCGCCATCAGAAGCCCGCACGTGGCCAGGGTCGCAATCAGCATTACGTCAGCCTACGATGAGGCCATGAACCAGGCGCCAGGACGGGAACTCCACAAATGCGGGCGCTCACGTGCCACGTAGAACAGCGCCTGGCCGCTGAACACGAGCGTGACGACGACGAAACTGCGCAAGGCGGGCAGCTGTAGCCGGAGCGCGAACACGGCGGCGCACAGACAGGCGACGCAGAAGGCGAGGCTCCGCCAGGCCAAGACCGGTGGCGGCGCGGCTCAGGCTGGGGATCTTCGACACGCTGGGCGTGGGCGAGGGGAGCACGCGGTCAGTGGCCGATTACATGGCGAGCACGTCGCCGGTGACCATCATCAGCACCATCAGCACCGGTCTCAAGATAGCCTAGTGCGTCAGCGCGAAGCCCACGGTTAGGAATGCGACCTGGGCGACCTTATGGACTATGGTGCGCAGCGTGTAGGTCAGGATGCGCTGGTAGGTGATCCGTCCCACGCGGATGGCGGCCACCACGCCGCCGAGCCCGGCCTCCGTCAGCACTAGGCCGGCGGCAGATTTAGCGACGTCGGTGGCGGTGGATACGGCAATGCCCATCTGCGCCTGGCGCAGCGCCGGGGCGTCGTTGGCGCCGTCACCGCACATGCCAACACTGTGGTGAGCCGCCTGCAGCGCGCGGACTAGCCGAAACTTGTCTTCCGGCGGCACGCCCGCGAACACCTCAAAAGCATTGGCGTTGATGGTCTCCGGCAAAGGCGTTGTGGCGCAGACGGCGCCGTTCAGGCCGATCTTGCCGCCACGACGCTGGCGGTACTGGCCGCATCGCCGGTGAGCATCTTCATCCGCACTCCCAGGCCGGCCAGTGAGCGGACATTGCCGGCACCGTCCGCGCGCGGCGGGTCGCTGAGTGCGATCAGGCTGACCAGCGTCGAGCTTGCAGCGGCACCAGTGGCCGCCTCTGCTTCGACCGGCACATGGCATAGCGGGGCGATCACCGCGAACGCGCCTTTCAGGAAGCGGCCTGCAGTGCCGTCAGCGAACCGTATGCTGGCCCTCGGCCGGCTTGGCTGCACGAGGCTGACGAGCGTGGCGCCTTCGGGCGCGGCGGCTTTGGCGGCGGCGGCGCGGATGGCTGTGTCGACAGGGTCCTGACCGCCATCGGAGCTGGCCAGGGCGGCGAGTGCCAGGATGTGCGCGCAACCCTGGCCAGGCATGGCCGCAACGAAAACCACGGCCAATTCGTTGCGGGTCAGCGTGCCGGTCTTATCGGCGCACAGCACGTTGATCCCGCCTGCCTCGTCCACCGCGCAGAGGCACGTGGGGAGCACGCCGTGCCATCCCAGCGCGCCCGCGCCCACAGCCGCGGCGAGCGTGGACATCGAGGGAAGCGCTACCGGGATTGAGGACAGCACCGCCACCACCGAGCTGACGGGTGCGGGCCGTAGGCGCTGCAATGAGCTGCCGCTACTCGACGGTTAGGTCATTGACCACACTGGTGGCGCCCGGCGCGGCCCAGGCGGTCTCCGCCGCCACCTGACGATCATGCCAGGAGTTGACGTAGCCGGTCAGCTTGATGTCGCCGCCGCTGGCAGTGACCTTGATCGTGTCGGGATCGAAGAACCAGGAGCGGTGCAGCGCGTGCATGATGTTGTCGCTGATGTTGCCGGTGCTGACACGCGGGCTCAGCGCCACCTGGTCCGAGACGCCCACCACGCCCATCAGCTGCCGGACAGCGTTCACTGCGGCGACCTTCTGGTAATGCCACTCCACAGTACCGGTGAGCGTGACCCAACCGCTCTCGACCTGCACCTTGACCGCATCCCGTGGCACGGACATGTCCCAGGCCAGGCGGTTGATGGCGGCTGCCGCGATGTCGTCATCGCCGCGTTGTGCATCGAACGCCAGGCGTACTTCGATTTCCTCGGCGACGGCACGCACGCCCTTCACGCGGCGCGCGGCATCCTCGGCAGCGTGCTTCTGCACGAATGAGTTCACGTGGCCGGACAGGGTGACGACGCCATTCTCCGCCGTAACGCCGATATGCGAGGCAACGATGCTCGGCTCCCAGCCGAGTTCGGCGGTGACAGCCTGCTGCAGATTGCTATCCTGGGACATTTCATTCTCCGACTACTGGCAAGCTGCTTCACGAATGTAGTTTGAAGCATTGCCGAGACGGTTAACTGGGCACGCCAGGCATCCACAGTCAGCCTCGGATTCTACCTATGTCGCGCCTGTCTGCACACTCGTCCGCCGCCTGCGTAGTGTCCCAGTCTGCACAGGGCCCGGCTCGCAGCGATACCCGTATCAGTGCACGTACCGTTTCCGACAAAGAGATGTTGACGATATCGGGAGAAGATGGCGGACACTTTAGGAGACATTTCGCCATCCTCTCGCCCATAAAGTGACATGGCGAGAGACTGTCGCATTGTTCACGAGGGTTGGTTCGGTGGAAAACGATCCGTACAACGCAGTCATATTCAAGGTAGGGTATGAACGCCACCACATGCACAAATCGTACACAAAGGCTTGACGAATTCAGAACTACTGGAAGTGCGTCACTTCCTGCAGCGCGCGGGGTTCACCCCGGACGGATAGCTGTTACGGAGGCAAGAAAGGCTTTCATTTTAAAAACAAAGACCTTTACTGGCGCGATGCTGCGGAGCCAAGTTCTGTCAGAAACATCCGTCCCGTGCAGATGCGAGATGGAAAAAGTTGTTCGGTCCTTTTTGCAAAAGGACTACTTGCTTTCCATGTGTCACCTGCCGGCCGTCACTGCCGATGACAAATCGTGGAGATTGCCGAATATCTTGACTGCCATCGGATCACCAGCGCGTAGAATTATAGTTACGACTGGCGGCGTGGCTTCGATGTGGATCCGCAGATGACGGCCGCGCCACTGGAGGGGAAAGTCCATGCTTGCCCAGCCATCGGGGAGGATGGGATCGAATGCCAGGTGATCCTCCTGCAACGACACGCCCGCAAACCCCAAGACCGCAATCTGCCAGACTCCGCCGAGGGCGGCAACATGTATGCCTCCGTCGATGGCGGCGTGGCTGTCGGCCATGTCGATGGCGCTTGTTTGCCTGAAGAATGCGAGCGCCTCGCGGGATAGACCCAGCCGGGCGGCGGCCACACCGTGCATGGCCCTGCTGAGCGAGCTGCCATGGCTGCAGCGCGGTTCGTAGTAGGCGTAGTTAACAGCCGCCGCCTGGCCGGCGAACGCTTCCGGGAGCAGCATGAGCAGACCGACGACATCGGCCTGTTTGACGACCTGGGAGGCTTGCGTCCGCGCCGTTCCCAAAACGACATCCATCGGCACGGAGCGGCCGGCGAAATCCTTCAGGTTTATCTGCTCCAACCCGAGGTAGCCGGCGAATTGTTCATATAGTCCGTTGACCGGATCAAGCCCGGTTACGATGCGCGCAGCGGCACCCGGCCAGCCTGCCAGTTCGGCGTCGTCCACCTCCAGCTTCGCCGACAAGCGGGACCATTCGCCAGGCCAGCGTGTCTTCAGCAGGCTGGACGCGGCAAGCGCGCTCGCGATATTGTGGCGCGCCATCATGTTGGTGAACGCGTTGTCGTCGACGGTTTCGTGATACTCATCCGGGCCGATCACGCCGCGTATGTGGCGAAAGCCATCCGCTTCCGGCACCGCCCGGCTGATCCAGAAACGTGCCGTCTCCAGCAGTATCTCGCAGCCGGCGTGAAGCAGGAAATCCTCGTCACCGGTCGCCTGCCAGTATTGCCAGACGGCGTAGGCGATGTCGGCGGCGATATGCTGTTCCTGCGTCCCGCACAGGATGTCCACCACGCGGCGGTCCGGGCCGATCGCGTGTTCGGGCGTGGTGTCTGCACCGGTATCGGCGGACTCCCAGGCATAAAGCGCGCCGCGCCAGCCCAGGCGCGCCGCCTTGCCGCGCGCGGCATCCAGCGTGTGGAAGCGATACATCAGCATGGCGCGTGCAGCGCGCGGCCAGGTAAGAGTGTAGAACGGCAGCAGGAAGATCTCGGTGTCCCAGAAAACATGGCCACGGTAGTCGGCGCCTGTCAGGGCGCGCGCGGCTACGGAAACGCGTTCGTCGTCGGGGTTTGCAGCACCGTTCAGGTGATAGATGGCGAAGCGCAGGGCATGCTGGGCGGCAGGATCGCCGTCGATTGTCACGTCGCTGTCCTGCCAACGGGCAGACCAAGCGGCCGTGTGCGATGCCAGCACGCCGCGGCATCCGGTGCTGCGTGCGGCCGCCAGGCCAGTCCGGGCCGCGGGTAAGGGATCGGCACCTGCCGTATCGGTGCGGGCAAAGCAGACGAGGCGCTGGAGATAGGCCACCTCGCCAGGCCCGGCCTGCCAGTCCCATGCCCAGCCGAACGGGCCGGTCGCGTGAGCGGTCAGCTCGACGTCGCCGACGCTGAGCGACACCCAGGTGGCGATCGCCAGGCCCTTGCCTGAATCGCGCGTGCGCCATGCCGCAACATCCTGGTCCGCGTGACAGGCCACCAGGCTGGGATCGAGGTCGGCGAACGACGCCGCTATCCTGATCTCCGCCCCGAGGGCCCCAGCGGCCACGCGCACCAGCTGCAGGCCAAGCTGCCGATCGGCGAGGGAAACAAGCCGTATCGTCTGCAGATCGACGGCTGCGGCGTGCGGCCCCGACACGCGGCAGCCGGTATGCAGCGCGCCGCGATGCAGGTCGAGACGCCGGCAATGCGCCGTCATGTCCAGCGGCATTGCTGCCGCGGTCCCTGCTTGCGTGATGTCGAGCTGGAGCCAGTCCGGCGCTGGCATCAGTTGTGGGATCGGCTGTTCCGGGCCCGGAACGTCGAACAGCCCGGCAACGCTGGTGTAGGGAACGGGGCCGGCCGTGCGGTTGATGGTGCGCCTGGCGCGAACGCCCAGAAAACCGTTGCTGATGGCGTAACGGGATTGGCGGCTGGTCTCGCGCAGCGGGTCGAACCCGTCGTCGTGCAGAAGCCAGCCCTCCTGCCCGTCAGGCACCATGGCCGCGTCCATCCACGCCCAGGTTGCCATCATTTCAGGCAAAGCGACCCTTGCGCCAGTTTCTCTACGGCAACATCGTCCAGGCTGGTCACGACCAGGTCGGCTCCGGCCGCAAGCAGGCCAGCGGCGTCGTCGTGGCGTGCCACCCCGATTGCCGTCATGCCGGCCGCGCGCGCCGCCTGGATGCCCGCGGGCGCGTCCTCAACCACGAAGCAGTGTGACGGCGCCGTCTTCAACTCATAGGCTGCCAAAAGGAAGATGTCGGGCCACGGCTTGCCGCGCGCGAGGTCGCGCCCGCAGACGTTGACATCGAAGGTCTCCAGCAGCATGTGATCGGGGCCGAAATGGACGAGCTGCATCATCGGGTTCGCGTTCTTCGAGGACGACGCGGCCGCGACCGGCCAGCCCAGCGCCTGAATTGCGTGCAGGAAGCGCAGCGCGTCCGGATACGCGGTGACATTGCCTGCCCTGATCAGGTCTTCGAGACGGGCCTGCTTGCGTTCCGCATAAAGCTCCGCGTGCGTGTCGGCATCGGGCACGCCCAACGCTTCTAACGCGGCGCGCGCACCGTCCAGCCTGGGGCGGCCGGCCACGCAGGCCTGGTAGATGGCCGTCGTGAAGCGCGCGGGCGTGGCAAAGCCGGCCAAAGCCTCGCGCCAGGCGCGTTCGTGCGGTGAGGCAAGGAGCACGCCGTCCACGTCGAAGATGCCGGCGGTGAGCGTCTGGGGAGCCTGAACTGGGATATGTCGCCCCACTCCGCGGTAGGCGACGACCACGCTGGGGGGCAGGATAGTGGCAGTCCGGGCGGGGCGCACGGGGATGATTTGTGCAGGCGGAAGGAGCACCTCCGTCTCAGCGTGTTCCTGTCGTAAAAAATCCTGCGTGAGACTCATGATCCTGCCTTTCAGTCAGCGGCAGGTTCGAGCTTCTCGCGATGGACGGGCAGGCTCGGAATCTACCCATTTTCGGCGCGGCTGTGGCGGCAGACAGGAAGCAAGCAGTTCTTTTTTGGAAAAGGACCAAAAAACGTTCGGCTTCCCGCATCTCTGGCTCCAGCGTGCTTCAGGATAGAACGACGCATCTGCGAACGCGCGGGGACAAAGTTCTTTGCTTCATTTTCTCAGAAAAGAAAGCCTTTCTTGCTCGTGACGGGTCACAACAAGCCTGCCTTTACGCTCCGCCGATGCGGCGGCTGCGAGCGCCAGGCGCGCGAGCGCCGGCAAGGAGCGCATTTCCGTCACGCGCATGATCGAGGCCCGATGCATGATCGAGGCCCGATGGTTCTCCACAGTACGCTGGCTGATGCCGAGATCCGCGGCGATGTTCTTGCTCCGACATCCCGCCAGGACCAGTTCCATAAGGCGGCCTGCTGTTCCTGTCCGTGCCAGGGCTGGGCTGGCTCGACCAGTCGCCGCTGCTGCTGACAGCCATGACGTGCCTGTTCGTGGCCCTCGACGGCCTGGCTTGGTGGGTTAGTCAGCCGCGGCAGGGCGACGGGTCCCGTTTGGCCTCGTAGCCGTGGACGACGCCGGCGAGCACGCAAGCGGCACCCACTCCGCCTAGGTGTTTTCCGATGCTATCGCGCAGGGATGCGCAGACGCAGTTTCCCTTCCCAGACATCCCGCCGCGCCACGCGCGCCGGAACCTGCGCGCAAGGAACAAGGTCATGCTGCAGCAAGGATTGGCGTTCAAGGGGTTCTCCATCGAGGCCAGCGACGGCAGGATCGGCACGGTCAGCGACTTCCTGTTCGACGACACAACATGGAAGCTGCGCTGGCTGGTGGTGGACACCAGCTTCTGGCTGACCGCCTGCAAGATACTTGTCCACCCAAGCGCCATCGAGCGCGCCGATGTGCCGGCCAAGGCGTTGCTGGTGAAACTGACACGTGATCAGGTAGAAAAGAGCCCCAGGATCGCGACAGACGAGCCGGTATCGCTGCAAATGGAAGCCAGCCTGTACGGCTATTACGGCGTCAACCCGATGTGGGGCGGCGCGTATTATGATGGCAACGCCTTTGACAGGCCGCTCGGGGCGCCCGGTCTGCATGCAGCCACGCCAGACGATGGCGGGCGCAAGAAGGGCGATCCGCATCTGCGTAGCCTGGATGAAGTGGCGGGCTACAGGCTTCGCGCCACCGACGGCGTGATCGGCCACGTCGAAAGCTTCCTGATCGACGACGAAAACTGGGACATACGCTATTTGGTCGCCGACACGCGCAACTGGTGGTTCGGCCGCCACGTGCTGCTGTCTCCCGCCTCAGTTCAGGAGATAAGGTGGGGTGAGCATCAGGTCAGCCTGAACCTCACCTGCTACAAGATAAAGGGCAGCCCGGCCTGGGATGCGACCGGGATGCTGGACAGGGCGTACGAAACGCTTGTCCAAGCCTATTATGGCTGGCCGGACAGGTTTTTGCCCACACGGCACACGGTCGACGCGAAAGCACCGGCAAAGGCGGCAGCCCATGTAGAGGCGGCGTGATGATTTCGGGCTTTCCCATGCTGGTACCGGTATTGATCTTCGTCGGCGCGATAGTGCTTCTCGCCCTGCTGAGCGGAACCGTGAAGATATTGCGGGAATACGAGCGGGCGGTGGTGTTCACGCTTGGGCGGTTCAGCCGCACGCGTGGCCCGGGGCTCGTCCTGCTGTTTCCGTTCGTCCAGGAGATGGTCCGTGTCGACCTGCGCATACAGGTCATCGAGATACCGAGCCAGGACGTGATCTCGCGCGACAACGTCTCGATGAAGGTCGATGCGGTGCTGTATTTCAACGTGGTGAACCCGGAACACGCGATCATCCAGGTGCAGGATTACCTGCCCGCCACGAACATGCTGGCGCAGACAACGTTGCGCGCCGTGCTCGGCCAGCACGAGCTGGACGAGATGCTGTCAGAACGCAAGAAACTCAGCACGGACGTGCAGAGCATCCTTGATGCGCAGACAGAGACCTGGGGCATAAAGGTCAGCAACGTTGAGATCAGGACGGTGGAGCTGACCGACAACATGGTGCGCGCGATCGCCAAGCAGGCAGAGGCGGAGCGCGACCGGCGTGCCAAGATCATCCACGCGGAAGCCGAGTTCCAGGCCTCGCAGACTTTGGTGGACGCGGCCAAGATACTTGGCAGCATACCGGCAGCCATGCAGCTCCGCTACCTGCAGACGCTGACGGAGATCGGCGGCGAGCAGAACTCCACGATCGTGTTCCCTATGCCGATCGACATCGTCAAGCCGTTCTTCGACATACTGGAGAAGGCCGACAAGGCTAGCGCTACGAACGGGGTCATCCACGCGTCCGGCGCGGCGGCGAGGCTTTCCTGAGAGGGAGGCAAGGCCTTCCTTTTCGAGGAAAAGAAGCAAAAAGCTTTTGGTCCGCTGTCGCGGGAGACCGAAGCGCACACTTCGACGGCACACCCGAACGAGATGGAGGTTTTGCTTCTTTGTTCAGAGAAGAAGGCCTTGCTTTCCCTAATGTGCGTAGTTTCCGAACCTACTCAGACGTCGCGCTCAGCCGTACGTACACAAGTGACCGGCGCTCACTCATACAAAGGTAGAATTCAATGGATGTAGCGACCGAGGCGCGTCTCTCCGGCCTGCCCAGCCTGGAACCGGTCTTGTCACCGGGCGAACTGGCGCTAACGCATGCCTATTGGCGAGCCGCGAACTACCTGTCCGTCGGCCAGATATATCTCTACGACAATCCGCTGCTGCGCATCCCGCTCGAGCTTGCGCATGTGAAGCCGCTCGTCGTGGGACATTGGGGTACCACGCCCGGGCAGAATTTCATCTACGTCCACCTCAACCGGGTAATCAAGAAATATGACCTCGACATGTTTTATGTGGCTGGTCCCGGCCATGGCGGCCCTGCACTTGTCGCTAACACGTACTTGGAGGGCACCTATAGTGAGATCTATCCGGACATCAGCAGGGACGAAGCCGGGCTGAAACGGTTGTTCACTCAGTTCTCCTTTCCTGGCGGCATATCCAGCCACGTCGCACCCACCACGCCCGGCTCTATCCACGAGGGCGGCGAACTCGGCTACTCGCTCAGCCACGCTTTCGGCGCCGTGCTCGACAATCCTGACCTGATTGTCGCCTGCGTGGTGGGTGACGGCGAGGCGGAGACCGGGCCGCTGGCTACCGCCTGGCACTCCAACAAGTTCCTCGACTGCATCACCGACGGCGTGGTGCTGCCGATCCTGCACCTGAACGGCTTCAAGATCAGCAATCCCACCGTGCTGGCGCGCATCGATCATGACGAGCTGGACCAGTTTTTCCGCGGCTGCGGCTGGGAGCCGTATTTCGTCGAAGGCGGCGATCCGGAAACCATGCACGAGCTGATGGCGGCAACCCTCGACGCCGCCATCGAGGACATCAGGCGCCTGCGCACAGAGATCCGCGAGATCGGCCAGCACGAGCGTCCGCGCTGGCCGATGATCGTGCTGCGCTCGCCGAAAGGCTGGACAGGGCCGAAGATGGTGGACGGCCTGGCGATCGAAGGCACGTTCCGCTCGCACCAGGTGCCGCTGCTGGTCGACGCGGCGCATCAGCAGCACGTGCAGCTCCTCGAAGCCTGGATGCAGAGCTATCGGCCGGAAGAGTTGTTCGATGCGAATGGCCGGCTGATCGCCGAACTCGGCGCATTGGCGCCAGTGGGCGACAGGCGGATGGGCGCCAACCCGCACACCAATGGCGGCGGGCTGCTGCGTGACCTGCGCATGCCGGATTTCCGCGAGCATGCCGTGCACGTTCCTGCACCAGGTGCCGTCTCGCTCGGCGACACCACGGTGCTCGGCCTGTTCCTGCGCGACGTGATCGCGGGCAATACCGAGCAGAACAATTTCCGGCTGTTCGGCCCGGACGAGACGCTGTCCAACATGCTGGGCGCCGTCTTCGAAGTCACCGATCGTCAATGGGACGCGGAGGCCACCGGCGAGGACGAGTTCCTCGCTCCCGCCGGCCGCGTGATGGATTCCATGCTGAGCGAACACCAATGCCAGGGCTGGCTGGAAGGCTACCTGCTGACCGGCCGGCACGGCGTGTTCAACAGCTACGAGGCGTTCATACGCATCGTCGATTCCATGTTCAGCCAGCACGCCAAATGGCTGAAGGTGACGTCCGAGCTACCGTGGCGCCGCAAGATATCGTCGCTGAACTACCTGCTCGCCTCGCATGTCTGGCAGCAGGACCACAACGGCTTCACGCACCAGGATCCCGGGTTCATCGATCACGTGATCAACAAGAAGGCGGACATCGTGCGGGTGTACCTGCCGCCGGATGCGAACTGCCTGCTGTCAACCATGGACCACTGCCTGCGCAGCCGGCATTACGTCAACGTCGTCGTCGCCGGCAAGCACGCGCTGCCGCAATGGCTGACGATGGAGCAGGCGGTCATGCATTGCACTGAAGGTGCGGGCATCTGGCAATGGGCCAGCAACGACCAGGGCGGCGACCCGGACGTGGTGATGGCCTGCTGCGGTGACACCCCGACATTGGAGATACTCGCCGCCACATCCATCCTGCGCGCGCATCTGCCCGAACTGAAGATACGCGTGGTGAACGTGGTCGACCTGCTGAAACTCCAGTCCTGCAGCGAGCATCCGCACGGGCTTTCCGAAGCCGATTACGAGGCGCTGTTCACGCGCGATCGCCACATCGTCTTCGCCTATCACGGCTATCCCTCGCTGATACACCGCCTGACCTACAGGCGGGCGAACCGTAACCTGCATGTCAGCGGCTACATCGAGGAGGGCACCATCACCACGCCGTTCGACATGCGCGTGCAGAACAGGATGGATCGCTTCCACCTGGTGCAATCGGTGATCGACCGCCTGCCGCAATGCGGCGGTCCCGGCGCATACCTGCGTCAAATCATGGCCGACAAGCTGATCGAGCATAAACACTACATCGCCCGGCACGGCCGTGACATGCCCGAGATCCTCGACTGGATGTGGGAGAAGCAGGCTTGAACGAAGCCGTCCTGACCGCCACCGCGCGGGCGATGCTATCGGGCGGGCGCGGCCTGCTGGCGATGGACGAGAGCACCGGCACATGCAACCGGCGTCTCGCCGCCGCCGCCATTCCGGCCACCCTGGCTTCCCGCCACGCATGGCGGGAACTCCTGGTAACCGCGCCTCGGCTGGCGGAGAGCATCGGCGGGGTCATCCTCTATGACGAGACGATCCGGCAGAATACGGATGCCGGAACACGTTTCACGGATGTTCTGCAGACAGCGGGGCTGCTCGTGGGGATCAAGGTGGACACCGGTGCGAAGAAGCTGGCGCTGCATGACGGCGAGACGATCACCGAAGGGCTGGACGGCCTGCGCGAGCGCCTCGCCGAGTATGCTTCCATGGGCGCACGCTTTGCAAAGTGGCGAGCGGTGATCGGCATCGGCCCGCATCTTCCCAGTGCGGATTGTATCGCCGCGAACACGGAAGCGCTGGCACGCTACGCGGCACTCTGCCAGGAGGCGGCGATCGTTCCCGTGGTGGAGCCGGAGGTGCTGATGGATGGCACACACGGCCTGCTAGAATGCGAGCACGTCACCCAGACCGTGCTCCAGGCCACCTTCGCAGCGCTGGCGCGACACGGCGTACTGCTGGAAGGCATCATCCTCAAGCCGAACATGGTCCTCGCCGGCGCTGACTGCGCCGAACAGCCGGGCGATGCAGAGGTGGCGCACGCGACATTGCGGTGCCTGCGGCGCAGCGTGCCGGCCGCATTGGCCGGGATAGCGTTCCTGTCCGGCGGCCAATCCGGCGAGCTTGCGACGTCCCGCCTGGCGGCGATGCACGTGGCCGGCCTGCTGTCGGAGCAGCCGCTGCCCTGGCCGGTATCGTTCTCCTTCGCACGCGCGATCCAGCATCCGGCGCTGGAGATCTGGCACGGCGAACCGGGCAACGTCGCCGCGGCGCAGCGTGCCCTGTTGCACCGGGCCGCCTGCAACCGTGCCGCCCGCCTGGGCACGCAGGTCCCCCTGCCGGTGGCCGCGTGAGGCTGCACGTCATCCGGCACGGCGAGACCGCCTGGTCGCGCATCGGCCGCCATACCGGGCGGATCGATCTGCCGCTCACGCCGCATGGCGAGGAACAGGCGCACGCGCTGTCGCCCTGGCTTGCAAAGACGCATTTCTCGCTCGTGCTCTGCAGCCCGCTGCTGCGCGCGCGCGAAACCTGCGCGCAGGCAGGGTTCGCGCCGCCGCTCACCATCGATGCCGATCTTGCGGAGTGGGACTATGGCGAATACGAGGGCCAGAGCTCGTCCGACATCGTGGCGGACCGCGCCGGCTGGAACGTGTTCGCCGATGGCTGCCCGGGCGGCGAGAGTCCGGACCAGGTGAGCCTGCGCGCGGACCGTGTGATCGCCCGCTGCGGCAGCGCGGACGGCGAGGCGGCGCTGTTCACCCACGGCGCCTTCAGCAGCGTCCTCGCCGCACGCTGGATCGGACTTGACGCCGCCGCCGGCAGCCATTTCTGCCTCGGCCCCGCCTGCCTGGCCGTGCTGGGCCATCGGCCCGGCCATCCCGACATTGCCGCCATCGCGCTCTGGAACGCCACCCCTGCCCGTCAGGCGGCCGGGTGATGGATGCCACGCAGCCTGCACACCTGCCCGGCCAGGTCATCGCCGTGCGCGGCGCCGTGGTGGACGTGCGGTTCGTGCCTGGCAGCCTGCCGCCCGTCGATACCGCGCTGGTCGTCGCCTGGGACAGGCCGGAGACGCTGGTGCTGGAGGTGCACAGCCACCAGGACCAATCGACCATACGCGCGATCGCCCTGCAGGCCACCGCCGGCCTGGCGCGCGGCACGGACGTCCACCCGACGGGCCAGGCGGTGACCGTGCCGGTGGGTGAGGCCGTGCTGGGTCGCCTGCTGGATGTTGTGGGCAACCTGACCGACCGCGGCCCCGCGCTGCCGCCGGATACGCCACGCCGCAGCATACACGCAGCCCCACCCGCCTTGCGTGACGAGCGGTCCAGCACCGTCGTCTACGAGACCGGCATAAAGGTGATCGACCTGCTGGCGCCACTCGCCCAGGGCGGCAAGGCGGCGATGTTCGGCGGCGCTGGCGTGGGCAAGACCGTGCTGGTGATGGAGCTGATCCACGCGATGGTCGAGAAATACAAAGGCATCTCGGTGTTCGCCGGCGTGGGCGAACGCTCGCGCGAGGGCCACGAGTTGCTGACCGACATGGCGGCCTCCGGCGTCCTGGCGCGCACCGTGCTGGTGTATGGCCAGATGAACGAGCCGCCAGGTGCGCGCTGGCGGGTGCCGCTGACCGCGCTGACGATCGCCGAGTTTTTCCGCGACCAGAAGCACCAGAACGTGCTGCTGCTGATGGACAACGTTTTCCGTTTCGTCCAGGCTGGCAGCGAGCTTTCCAGCCTGCTCGGCCGCCTGCCGTCCCGCGTCGGCTACCAGCCCACTCTGGCCACCGAAGTCGCACTTCTGGAAGAACGTATCGCCTCCGTGGCAGGTGCCGCGGTCACCGCGATACAGGCCGTGTACGTGCCGGCCGACGATTTCACCGATCCGGCGGTCACTGCCATTTCCAGCCACATGGACAGCATGATCATGCTCTCGCGTGATCTGGCAGCCCAGGCCTTCTATCCGGCGATCGATCCGCTGGCCTCGTCGTCGGTCCTGCTGGACCCGCTCGTGGTCGGCGAGACGCATTACGCGCTGGCCGAACGCGCCCGCGAAGCGCTGGCCAAGCTGAAGGATCTGCAGGACATCATCGCGCTGCTCGGCGTGGAAGAACTGGGTGCCGCGGACCGCCTGACGGTTAAGCGCGCCCGCCGGCTGCAACGCTTCCTCAGCCAGCCCTTCATGGTGACGGAGGCGTTCACCGGCACGCCCGGCCGCAGCGTCTCGCGCGAGGACACGCTGGCCGGCTGCACCGCCATCCTGGACGGCGAGGCCGATGACTGGGCTGAAAGCTCGCTCTACATGGTCGGCAACCTGGCCGAAGCGCGCACGAAAGAAGAGCGCGCGGCAAAACTGGCGCACGCCGCGTGAGGTTGCGCATCGTAACACCGTTGTCCGTGGTGATCGACCAGGCCGGCGTGTCCGCCTTGCGCGCGGCTGACGCGTCCGGAAGTTTCGGAATCCTGCCGCACCACACCGATTTCCTAACCCGGCTGGCAATTACCATCGTGCGCTGGACGGGGTCGGACGACAGGCGCCGTTTCTGCGCGGTGCACGGCGGCGTGCTGACGATAACGGGCGGGCAGGAGTTGACGATCGCCACGCGTGAGGCAACGCCAGGCGATGACCTGGCGACGCTTGCGGCAAGCGTTCTGGCGCGCCTACACGCGGACGCGGAAACGGAACGCTCCGAGCGCTTCGAAAGTGTGCGGCTGCAACTCAACGCCATACGGCAGATCGTCACCCATTTGCGGCCGGCTGGCCGTGCGGGCGGCTTCGGGTGACCGTCGCCGATCCTGCCGGTAGCGATCCGCTTCTGTTGGGCGTGAAGCTGGAAGCCGCGCGCGACCATGCCTTTCGCGCGTCGGCCGAGCCTGCCGTGGCTGCGCGCCTCGCGCAGATTGGCGTGCTGGGCTGGATGATCGTCACCCCGATCCTGATCGGCACCTTCGCCGGACGCTGGCTGGACCGTGTCTCGCATACTGGCCTGTTCTATACGGCGCCGCTCCTGATGCTCGGGGCAGCGCTCGGGTTTTATTGCGCCTGGCGGTGGATGCAGCGCGCGTGATTGCGCAAGGAAGCAAGGCCTTCTTTTTTATAAAAAAGAAGCAAAAAACTTTTGCTCCCTGTCGGCTAGCCTCTGGCAAGGTCCGCGACAGCCAGATAAAAGTTTCTTGCTTCTTTTTTTCAAAAAAGAAGGCCTTGCTTCCTTACTTACTTTTTTCGTTATGATCGCTGCCTTCCTTGCCGTGGGCCTGGCAGCCGGCATCCTGTATTTCGCCTCGCTCTGGTGGACATCACGGGTTCTGGCGCAATCCGGTCTGACGGGCGGCGTTGCGGCACTCGTGCTGTGCCGCATGGCCCTGCTGGCGTTCGTGCTGTTCCTCGCCAGCCGCCAGGGTGCCATGCCGTTGCTGATGACGGCGCTTGGCATCTTTGCAGGTCGCAGCCTGGTGATGCGCAGCGCGCGTGTGGTGCCGTGACGTCGCCCCTCGCTAGCGTGGCGGTCTTCCATGTGGCCGGCATCGGCATCACACAGGCCGTGCTCGTCACCTGGGCGATCATGGCGGCGCTGACGTTCGGCGCCGCCCTCGCCACGCGTCACCTGCGGCTGACGCCCACGCGCACGCAGGCCGCCCTCGAGCTGATCGTGGACACGGTGGATGCGCAGATACGCGATACGATGCGCGTGGAACCGGCATCCTACCGCGCCTTCGTCGGATCGCTGTTCGTGTTCATCTTCGTGGCGAACTGGTGCACGCTGGTGCCAGGCATCGAGCCGCCAACGGCACAT
>CAXTCL010000004.1:0-42004 GCA_964242035.1 uncultured Acetobacteraceae bacterium
CGATCAGCGCCACGGTCTCTTCGTCGTTCATCGCCATGCGGCCGAACGTCACGCGTATGTCGTGCGCCGAGCCGGCCGGGTCTGGCTTGCTGTTCGGGCCTTCCGGGTTGACGTAGATCAGGCCCATCTGGACGGCGCCGAGGTTGCTTTCGAGCTGGCGCTCGCCGCTGTAGCGCTCGTCGCCCAGCCAGGTGCCTTCCGGGCCCCAGTAGAGCTCTTCCGGCTCCCAGGTGTCGGCACGGCCGCCGGCGAAGCCGAAGGTCTTGAAGCCCATCGATTCCAGGGCGACGTTGCCGGTGAGCACGAACAGGTCTGCCCAGGAAAGGGCGTCACCGTATTTCTGCTTGATCGGCCACAGCAGGCGACGGGCCTTGTCCAGGTTCGCGTTGTCCGGCCAGCTATTGAGCGGGGCGAAGCGCTGCTGGCCGCCGCCGGCGCCGCCGCGGCCGTCCGTGGTACGATAGGTGCCGGCGCTGTGCCAGGCCATACGTATGAACAAGCCGCCGTAATGGCCGAAATCGGCCGGCCACCAATCCTTGGAGTCGGTCATCAGCGCGGTCAGGTCGGCGATGACGGCGTTGAGGTCGAGGGTCTTGAAAGCCTCGGCGTAGTCGAATTCGGCGCCCATCGGGTTGGCGCGCGGCGAATGCTGGCTGAGCGTGTTCAGGCTCAGCATCGTCGGCCACCAGTCACGGTTGCCGCGGCTCATGCTCTTGGGACGTTGGGGGGTGGCGCCGTGGGCTACGGGGCATTGGCCCGTCGATGCGGCGGGGTCGGTCATTCCATCCATGGTGTCTCTCCTAATCTTGTGGCGGGTTCGGTCCGGGCGGCGCTGTGTGAGCAGGCCGCGGAGCTACGTTGTCTGAACTCCACGGGTGCACTGTAGCGGCTGCGTGCGGCGTTGTGAAATTGATTGTTAGCGGTGGATTGATTGAGTGTGGCTATCGGCGGCAGGAAGCAAGCAGTCCTTTTTTGAAAAAAAGGACCAAAGAACTTTTGCTCCCTGTCGGCGGGTGCTGAACCGTTTGCCGACAGAGACCAAAAGTTTTTTGCTCCTTTTTTCAAAAAAGAAGGCCTTGCCTTGCTTTAGACGCGGTGGACCCCCTGCGGCAGGTGCTCGCGCAGGGTTTTCGCCAGCAGGTGGATGTCCCGGCTTCGGGGGTAGCTGCGGCGCCAGACCAGGCCAATGCGGCGTCCGACGCCTGCTTCCAGCGGCCGGGTGGTGACAGCGCGGGCGCGGGCATCGGTGCAGGCCATGGCGGGTAGCAGCGTGCTGCCCAGCCCGGTGGCCACCATCTGCAGGATGGTCTCCAGGCTGGTGGCGCGGAAATCGCCCTCGTCGTCGCCGCCCGTGGTGCCGCAGATCTCCAGGGCCTGGTCGCGCAGGCAATGGCCTTCGGTCAGCAGCAGCAGGCGCTGTCCGTGCAGTTCGTCCTCTTTCATTATCCTGGTGATCGGGGGTTTGCGGCCCTTCGGTTCGGCGAACCAGAACGGTTCGTCGAAGAGGGGTAGTGTTTCCATCCGGCTGTCGGGGGCCGGAAGCGCCACGAGGGCGGCATCCAGGCGGTGCGAGCCGAGGCGTTCCAGAAGGGGGGCGGTAAGGTCCTCGCGCAGCACCAGGCGGAGTTCCGGGTAATCCTTGTTCAGGGCGGGTACGAGCCAGGGCAGGATGTAAGGGCCGAGCGTGGGGATGACGCCGAGGCTGAAATCGCCTGCCAGGGGTCCGGAGATGTGGCGGCCCACGCTGATGATGGCGTCGACCTCTTCCAGCACGCGGCGGGCGCGGGCGGCGATTTCCGCGCCGATGGTGGTCGTGCTTACGGATTTGGTGGTGCGTTCGAAGAGGGTGACGCCGAGCTGCAGTTCGAGGTTCTTGATCTGCGTGCTCAGGGTGGGTTGGGCGATGTCACAGGCGGCGGCGGCGCGACCGAAATGGCCGTGTTCGGCTAGGGCGACCACGTAGCGCAGGTCTTGGAGGGTCATGCGGTTTGATGAGCGTGCTTGCGCGAAGAAAGCAAGCAAGCAGTTCTTTTTTGAAAAAGAACCAAAAATTTTACCTCTGTCGGGTGCGCGTCGTTGATGCGTGCGCGTCAACGCTCCGCGACAGCGCAGACAAAAGCTTTTTGTTTCTTTTTCTCGAAAAAGAAGGCCTTGCTTGCTTACTTCCCTGGCAGATGCAGCATGCCTCCCAAAGGAGCGCCACCGAAGATGTGGACGTGGAAATGCGGGACTTCCTGGTGCGCGTGGTGGCCCATGTTTGCCAGTATGCGGTAGCCGGGATCTTCGAGTTCGAGCTGGCGGGCGACGAGGGCCACGGCGCGGAAGAAGCCGGCGACGGTCTCGGGCGGGGCGGTGGTGGCGAAATCGGCGAGCGATACGTGCTGGGTTTTGGGGATGACCAGGACGTGGGTGGGGGCTTGGGGGTTTATATCGTGGAAGGCGAGCGCGAAGTCGTCTTCATAGACGCGACGGCTGGGGATCTCGTGGCGGAGGATGCGAGCGAAGATGTTCTGCGGATCGTAGGGGCTGAGGCCGGGGACGGGCATGTGGGCGGGTCCTTGGTTTGCCTGCAGGGTTGGCGGGAGCGGCGCGGGAAGGCAAGAGGTTTGGGTGGTCGGGCAAGGCAGCCTGGCTGGCGAGGCATGTCGGATGATTGCCTCGGAGGAGGTGCTTCGCCACGATGAGGTGGTGAGACGGGGAGCTTGATGGCTGACATGCGCGTTTGGGCTTGCCTGGGTTTGGCGGCGATAAGCGCCGGGTGCGACAGGCAGCCGGCGCCCGGACAGATGGCGGCGCCTTCGCAGGCCGCAGCCGGGCTGCCTTCGGGTGGTCTGCAGTTGGTCAAGGCGCAAGGCGGTCCTGGGCTGCATCTGGCCTACACGCATGACATCGGGCTGGAACTGCCGGGAGACGTTCTGGCCGCACATTTTGCAGCATCGCGCGACAGGTGCGCGAACGATGCGACGCTGCATTGTCTGTTGCTGCATGCCGAAATCGGCGCGCCGCACATGGCGTATTCGCAGCGCGGCACCGGGTCGTTGGTAAGGGCGAATCTGCAGGTGCGATTGCCACATGATCAGGTGGCACGATTTTCCGCCGCCTTGACGGCGTCGTTACCGGGAGAGGCGGGCGGGCTGGTGCGCGTGGTGCAGCAGGCGAGCACGGCGGACGATCTGGGACAGCCTGTGGCGGATGCGGCGCAGCGTGTGGGCGAGCTGACGGACTATCTGGCGGCGTTGAAGGTGCTTGGGGCGCGCCTGACGATCAGCGTGAGCGACCAGGTGAAGGTGGCAGAGGAGACCGCGCGGGCGCAGACGCAGATGGAGGAGGCACAAATGCGGCAGCGGGAGCTCTCGTTGCGGGTGGATACGGAGGAGCTGGACGTGGGTTTTGCCGCGTCGCAGCCGGCGGCAGCACCGGCGCCGGACCCGGTGACGCAGGTTCTGGCAGGGGCGCAGGACAGTTTGCGGCGGAATGCGGCCGAGGCGCTGGCGTTCGGGATCGCGGTAGTGCCCTGGGTGCCGTTGGGGCTTGTAGGGCTGGTGGTACTTTGGGTGGTGCGGCGGGTGGTGTTCGGGCGGCGGTTTTCTCGCGTCCGGGCGGAAACATAGAAAAACAGGGACCAAAAAGCTTTCGCCCGCTATCGCGGACTCACCGGTTAAATCCAGGCCTTCCTTCACCTGCGGAGAACACAATTGCCCGAACAAACGCTTGACGAGACCGTATCAAGCGGCGCCCGCCTGCAAGGCAGCTACGACCTCGCTTTCGCCGCCGTGGCCGACACGTTCCGCGCCAACTTCGAACACCGCCGCGAAGTCGGCGCCAGCGTCTGCATCACCCAGCACGGCCGCCCGGTCGTCGATCTTTGGGGCGGCCTGGCAGACCCCAAGACGCAGCGCGCCTGGGAGCGCGACACGATCAGCATCGTGTTCTCCTGCACCAAGGGTGCGACAGCGCTGTGCGCCCACATGCTGGCTGAGGAAGGCCGTCTGAACCTCTACGAGGACGTGGCCAGGCTCTGGCCCGCCTTCGCGCAGGGCGGCAAGGCCGGCACCACCACGGCGATGATGCTGGGCCACGCGAGCCCGGTGCCCCATCTGCGCGAGCCGATCCGCCCAGGTGGCATGACGGACTGGTACTACATGGTGGAGCGCGTGGCCGCAGAGCCCGCCTGGTGGGAGCCGGGCACACGCCAGGGCTATCACGGCCTCACCTTCGCCTGGACCGTCGGCAACATGGTCCGCCTGGCCGCCGGCAAACCTCTGGCCGCGTATTTCCAGGAGCGCGTGGCCGGCCCGCTGGGCCTGGACTTCCACATCGGCCTGCCGGAGAGCGAAGAACCACGTGTGGCACCGATGATAGGCAGTGACCCCGCGGAAGCCGACCTCACCTCGCGCTTCTTGCAGGCCGTGATGGGCCAGCCAGGCAGCCTGCCGCAACTGTTCCTCGGCAACAACGGCGGTGCTGACTTCAACTCCCGCGAAATGCACGCAGCCGAGTTGGGCAGCGCCAACGGCATCAGCAACGCGCGCGGCCTGGCCAGGATGTATGCCCCATTGGCCGCCGGCGGCGGCAATCTGTTGCAACCCGAAACGGTCGCCCGCATGGCCACCTGCACCTCCGCCACCCACATGGACGCCACGCTGCTGCAGCCGATGCGCTTCGGCATGGGCTTCATGCTCCGCATCGATAACCGCCTGGCCGGCGGCCACAATTTACTGATCGGCGACCGTGCGTTCGGCCATGTCGGCATGGGCGGCAGCGTCGGCTTCGCGGACCCGGCAGCCGGGCTGTCGTTCGGCTACACGATGAACCGGATGGGCGCGGGCATTTTGTTGAGCGATCGCGGTCAGGGTTTGGTGGATGCGGCTTATGCAGCGGTAGCAAGCAAGTAAGGCCTTCTTTTTTGAGAGAAAGAAGCAAAAAACTTTTGCTTCCCCACGTTTGCAGCATGCACGGAGTTCCAACACGATGATCGCGGCGGAGAAGGGGGAGGTGCAGGTTCGAGGAGTTCGTCGGGTTGACGCCGCAAGAGGACGGCGCTCACGCCATGTATCGCAATCTGGTTTGCGCAACACACGCCGAGACAATGAAGCTTGGATCACAGTGCAAGCCATTCTTCATCACGTATTACAGCGCTGGCTTGGTTTCTACTGACCTGAGGCAGACTGGAGCCGATTTCTCGCAGGCGCTCCTGGGTGGGTGGGACGAGTTCGCCGCGCTCTATCCTACCATCGTCAAACGAAATCCGCGTCTCGAATTGCGCGACATCATGCAGGACTTGAGTGAACGATACGAGTCGGCATCTTGGCCGGCCACGTGAGAATGGGCTATCGAGCGCTGGATCGAAGATGGAGCACCGCTGGAGACGGAGCCCTATCCTGTTGACCCCGACTTGCGCGCAAAGCTGCTCGAACTGCATCCCGAACCTGGTGGCTGGGTCTATTACGATGATGACAGACGCATGGTCGTCTTCGCGCACACAGCGGAGTTTCGCGAGGAGAAGATCAGGTTGGATGCGGAACGGCAAACGCGCATTCGCGAGGAAAAGGAGCGAATTGAAGTATCGCATCAGCAGCACGAGGCTTTGGTCCGCGCAGCGCCGCCGAGGAGTCGTTTAATTTCGATCGGGCTCGTGCCTCCCGATGTTGGCGAACCCGAGTAGAGCTTTGAGAATTCCGGAGCTCTGCTCTGCGACCCTGCACGTGCCATCTCCTGAAAGAAGTCTTACATTGCTTCTCCCGCCAGAGCGCTCTGAACGTCAGACGCCAACGTCACCGACAGACAAGCCAAATGGTTCGCCTGGGTGCGCGATAACCTAGAGCGTGACACCGGCAAGACGCTCAGGGCGCCTGGACGGCCGCCTGCAAGAACAAATCCGCCATACCAGGATAAACCAAAGCTGCCGTCACACCGAACGGGACAAAAGTTTTTTGCTTCTTTAAAAAAGAAGGCCTTTCTTGCTTCCCTACGCCTGCTTCAGCTCGATCAAAGACCGCCGCACCTTCCGCCCCCGCCCGATCCGATCCTCGATATACCCCGCATCCCCCCAGCGCACCGCCCGCGCCATAGCCTGCGCATCTTCGGTGAACCGCGCCAGCATCTCCAGCAAAGCCTCGCGGTTGTTCAGAAACACATCCCGCCACATGTCCGGATCGCTGGCCGCAATGCGGGTGAAATCGCGAAACCCTGTAGCCGCGAACTGCAACACCTGCTGGCGCGTTTCATCGGCCAGGTCGTCCGCGGTGCCGCAGATGGTGAACGCGATCAGATGCGGCAGGTGGCTCACGATCGCCAGCACGCGGTCGTGGTGCGCCGGCTCCATGATACTCACCATGCTGCCCATAGCGCGCCAGAACGCCTCGATGCGCGCCACGCTCGCCGCATCCGTCCCCGCCGGCGGCGTCAGCAAACACCAGCGCCCCTCGAACAGGCTGGCGAACCCCGCATCCGGCCCGGAATGCTCGGTGCCCGCCAGCGGATGCGCGGGCACGAAATGCACGCCTTCCGGCACCAGCGGCCCCACGTCGCGTATCACCGACTGCTTGGTGCTCCCAACGTCGGACAGGATCGCGCCCGCCGCCAGATGCGGCGCGATCGCGGTCGCCAGATCCGCATAAGCGCCCACCGGCGTGCATAATATCACGCAATCCGCCCCAACCACGGCGCGCGCCGGATACAGCTCCACTCGGTCTGCCAGCCCCAGCTCAATCACCCTGTCGCACAGAACCTGCGTATGCGCGGTCGCCACGATCTCGTCCGCGAGCCCGTGCGCCCGCGCCGCCCGCGCGATGGACCCGCCGATCAGCCCGCAGCCGATCAGCGCCAGGCGCCGGAACGGCGGCGTCATGCCCGCGCTGCGGCAAAGCCGCCGAGCGCGTCGATCACCAGATCGCACTCCTCGGTGGTGCCGATGGTGATGCGCAGATGCGCCGGCAGGCCATAACCCGCCACCCGCCGCACGATCAGCCCGCGCCCGCGCAGATGCGCGTCCGCTGCCTCCGCGCTCGCCGCCGAGCCGAAATCCGCCAGGATAAAATTGGTCTCGCTAGGCGTCACCGTTATGCCCAGATCGTGTAGCGCCTTGGTCAGCCGCGCGCGCTCGGTGCCGTTGTGCCGGCGGGAGTGTTCCACCCAGCCGGGTGCCGCCAGCGCCGCCAGCCCCGCATCATGCGCCACCAGAGACACGTTGAACGGCCCGCGCACCCGGTTCAGGTTGGCCACCACCTCCGCCGGCCCGTACGCCCACCCCAGCCGCAGCCCGCCTATGCCGAACATCTTGCTGAAGGTGCGCGTCATCACCGTGTTCTCGCCGCCGGCATCCACCAGTGCCGCGCCTGGATCGTAGTCCGGCCGCTCCACGTATTCCGCGTAGGCCGCGTCCAGCACCAGGAGCACGTCCGGCGGCAACCCCTGGCGCAGCCGCTGCAGCTCGCCTGTGGGCACGAACGTGCCGGTCGGGTTGTTCGGGTTGGCGATGAACACCATGCGCGTGGCCGGCGTCACCGCGGCGAGTATCGCGTCCACGTCGGTCGTCAGCGCGCGCTCCGCCGCCTTGACCACCCGGCAGCCCGCCAATTTCCCGGCAATCTCGTAGATGGAGAACCCGTGCGCGGTCATGATCAGCTCGGAGGGCGCGCCGTCCGCCAGCTTGCCGCCATAGATGTGGCACAGCAGGAACAGCAGGTCGTCGGACCCGGCGCCGCACACAATCCTGGCCGGGTCCAGGCCGAAACGCGTGCCGATGGCCGCGCGCAACGCCACGGCGTCGCTGTCCGGATAGCGGTGATGACGCGTCCCGAGCGCCGCGATCGCCTCGGCCACGCCCGGGGGCGGCCCGAACGCGCCCTCGTTGGAGGAGAGCTTGATCACGCGGTTCACACCCGGCAACTGCGCCACGCCTGGCGTGTAGGGGTGGATGGCGGCGATGTCCGGGCGGGCGCGGGGGTGCATGGCGCGCTTGTTAGGGGGGTTGGACGAGGAAGGGAAGGCAAGGAAGGAAGGCCTTCTTTTTCGAGAAAAAGAAGCAAAAAGCTTTTGCTCGCGCTGTCGCAGACCTTCCACAACACGCGCCCCAACAGACAAAAGTTTTTTGGTTCTTTTTTTCAAAAAAGAACTGCTTGCTTGCCTTCCTGCACTCCAAACCAGCGTTGAAGACCTGCAATGGAAGTTCTCACAGACGCGGCGACCTGGCTCGCCGCCGGCGAGAAAGTCGCCCTCGCAACGGTGGTCGCAAGCTGGGGCAGCTCGCCACGCCCGCCCGGCAGCCGCATGGCCATCACCCTGAGCGGCCGCATGGCGGGCTCCGTCAGCGGCGGCTGCGTGGAAGGCGCGGTCGTCGAGGCCGCGCAGGAGGTCATACGCACCGGGATCCCGCAAACCCTGCGCTACGGCGTTACCGACGAACGCGCCTGGGAGGTGGGCCTGCCCTGCGGCGGCAGCATGGAGGTGTTCGTCGAGCCAGTGACGGCGGCCGGATGACACCCGAGACGCTGGCGCTCCTGCTGGAGGCGGAGGCGACCGGGCGGCCGATAGTGCTGGCCACAAGCCTCCGCGACGGCACCCAGGCGCTATGGCCAGGCGGCAAGCTGCCGGAACGCGTGGCGGGTGCTGCGGAAGCGGCACTGGCGCATGGAAGGAGCGAGACGGCCGAGCTGGCCGGCGAGCGATGGTTCCTGCAGGTGCAGACCCCTGCCTGCCGGATCGTCATCGCAGGCGCGGTGCACATCGCGCAGGCGCTGGTGCCGCTGGCAGCCGCGGTCGGCATGGCCACAACCGTGGTGGACCCGCGCGGGCCCTTCAACAGCGCCGAACGCTTCCCCAGCGCCACAAGGCTGCTGTCATGGCCGGACGCTGCGATGGCCGGCCTGAAGCTGAACCCGCAGACCGCCGTGGTGGCGCTGGCGCACGACCCCAAGCTGGACGACCCGGCGCTGCACGCCGCCCTCAGGAGCGGCGCGTTCTTCATCGGCGCCCTGGGCTCGCGCAAATCCCACGCCGCCCGGCTGCAGCGCCTGGCGGCCCTCGGCCATGCGCCGGAGGCGCTCGCGCGGATACGCGGCCCCGTGGGCCTGGCGCTGGGCGCCGTCTCTGCCGCGGAAATCGCACTCAGCATCGTGGCAGAGATCGTGGCCGTCCGCCGCGGCGCCGCCCTGGGCCAGCGCCCGTGAAATTCGGCCCCGTGCCGGTCGATGAAGCGGAAGGCGCGGTGCTCGCCCATACGGCGCGGCTGGGCGGCCGTGTGCTGGCCAAGGGGCTGGTGCTGGACGCAGCCGCCCAGGCCGCCTTGCACCGCGCCGGCTGGCGCGACGTGGTGGTGGCCCGGCTCGAAGCCGATGATGTGGGCGAAGACGAGGCGGCCATACGCTTCGCCACATCCCTGGCCAGGCCGGGCCTCTCCTGCATACCGGCCGGCACCGGCCGGGTGAACCTGACGGCCATGTCAGCCGGCCTGTTCCGCGCGGACACCGCCCGGGTGGACGCGCTGAACGCGCTGGACGAGGGGCTCACGCTGGGCACGCTGCCGGACGCCACCCCCGTCGCCGCGGGCGAGCTGGTGGCGACAATCAAGGTGATCCCCTTTGCGGCTCCCGGCGCGGCGGTCGCGGCAGCCGAGCGCCTGGCGCGCGCAGCGCCGGCGGTCAGGCTCGCGCCGTTCCGCCCGCTGCGCGTGGGCCTTGTGCTGAGCACGCTGCCAGGGCTGAAGGACAGCGTCATCGACGGCACGATACGGGTGACCGGCAGGCGCGTGGCCACCCTGGGCGGCCACATGCTGCCGCCGCTACGGTGCGAACACGTGACGCAGCCGGTGGCCGACGCCTTCGCAGCCCTGCTGGCGGACGGCGCGCAACTCCTGCTGTTCGCCGGCGCCTCCGCCGTGGTGGATCGCGCCGATGTCGGGCCTGCCGCGATCGTGGCCGCCGGCGGCACGCTGGAGCATCTCGGCATGCCAGTCGATCCGGGTAACCTCATCTGCCTCGGCCAGATCGCAGACGTGCCGGCCGTGGTGCTGCCAGGCTGCGCCCGCAGCCCGAAGCTGAACGGCATAGACATGGTGCTGCGCCGGATCTTCGCCGGCGAGCCGGCCGGCCGCACGGCGATCACCGCCATGGGCGTGGGCGGCCTGCTGAAGGATACGCCAGGCCGCCCTGCCTCGCGCAGCCCGCAAGCCAAACGCCCGCCGCGCATCGCCGCAATCGTCCTGGCGGCAGGCGCCTCCAGCCGCATGGCGCCGCGCAACAAGCTGCTGGTGGAGGATGGCGCGGGCCTCGCCATGGCGGCGCGCGTCGCCGCTTCCTGCGCCGCCAGCCGCGCGGACGAGGTGGTGGTCGTCACCGGCCACCAGGCCGAGGCGGTCGAGGCGGCGATACGCCGGGCCGCGCCGCACGCCCGCTTCGTCCACGCCGCCGCCTACACCGAGGGATTGTCCGCCAGCCTGCGCGCCGGCATCGCGGCGCTGGAGCCGGAGATCACCGCCGCCCTCATCTGCCTGGGCGACATGCCGCTGGTCTCGCCTGCCGAGATGGACCAGGTGATCGCCGCCTGGTGCCCGGAGGAGGAGCGCCTGATCATCGTGCCGACGCATCGCGGCAAGCGCGGCAACCCCGTGCTGTGGGACGCACGGTTCTTCGCGGAGATTGTGGCGCTGCAGGGAGACACGGGCGCACGCGGGTTGTTCCGGCTGCATGCGGATGTGGTGGGCGAGGTTGAGCTCGCGGGCGAGGCCGTGCTGGTGGATTTCGATACGGCGGAAAGTCTCGAAGGCAAGGAAGGCCTTCTTTTTTGAAAAAAAGAAGCAAAAAACTTTTGGTCCCTGTCGGCGAACGCTTCAGCAACCGCCGACAGGGAGCAAAAGTTTTTTGGTCCTTTTTTTCAAAAAAGGACTGCTTGCTTGCCTTTCTTTCCCCCATCTTCCCCGCAATGCTAGTCCCCAAGATCCAGATAGGCACCACGCCCGACGGCACGCTGACCTACCTCATCGACCAGGCTCCAGGCGACCTCCCCCCGGTCCGCGGCCGCGACCTCCTTGCCGCCTGGGACCTCGCGCGCGACGCCGCCCACCGTGCCGCCTGGAGCACCGCGCGCGCCTTCCGCTTCCGCCGTCCGGATGGCGGCTGGACGGACCTCGCTTTGCACGATGCCGACGCGCAATGCTGGGCCGGCGCCGTGGACCGCGCGGTCGGCATGCAGACCGGCTACGGCCTGTCGGTCTGCCTCCGCCTGCTGGCGCTGGTCGATCTGCTGGCGCGCGCGCCCTGGGCGGCCGGGCTGATGCAGCTGGACCGCCACGGCGCCGAACTGCATCCCGCCCTGCTGAGGCTTGCGGCGGAGACGCGACTGACCGATGACGCCCGCTTCGACGAGACGGGATTCCGCGCCTGCCTGCAGGTGCTGCCAGGACCGCCCAGCGCCACAGGAGCCGCTTAGCCATGAACGCCATACTTCGCCCGGTCGCGGGCTTCGCCCTGGTAGCCGCCTGCCTCCTCGGTCTGTCCGCTTGCGCGTTCCCCGGGCCCGAATCGAAGGCGGACCGGGAGACGCTGCAAAGCTGCCGCGCGGAGGCAGACCGCGTGTACGACGCGCAGAACCGCTACCAGCTCTCCGAACGCGACATGCACGACACGCCGTTCTCCGGCAGCGGCCAGCCGACCACGCCGTCCGACGGGCTGGCCGACCAGTATAGCCACGAGGTGCGGGTAGAGGACTGCGTGCGCCACGGCGACGCCACGGCGGAGACGGCGCCGCCGCCAACGACCGCGCCAGCGGCGGCGCCGGCTTCCGGAGTGGCGGGGACACCGTAAGCAAGGCCCGTTCGCTGTATCAGCCTTTGTGCGCTTCCTGAGGCACCCAGGCCGCCGCAAATGCGTGGGAGACAAAAGTTTTTTGGTCCTTTTTTGCAAAAAAGGACTGCTTGCTTCCTTGACTACCCGTTCAATAACTAAGCGTCACCAACACCGTATCGGCAAGCCCGCCCGGCCCCACCCGCTGGTGCGCAGGCATGCGCGCATAGATCGGATAGACCCGGCGAACCGTGGATCGGCCGAGCACGAGCGTGCCGGTGGCGCACGACGTGCCGCCCGTGCAGTCGCCCCAGACCTGCGTGTGTGCCGCGTCCAGGTAGAGCTGGTAGTCTGCCGCCTCGCCGGCGCCGGCGAGCTGCCGTGCGGTGCCAGGGCGCGCCAGCATGATCCGGTAGGACGCGGTCTGGGCGCCGGCGCCGCTGCACGCCACGGTGACGGAGCCGATGCTGTCCGTGGGCATGGGCGACGTCGGGTCATACGAGCCGAACGCCACCATCGTGGACATCGCCGTGCAGACCTGCGCACGTGCGTGCGCCGTGCTCAACGCCAGCAGGACCGTGGCCGAGAGCAAAGCCCGCACGAACAGAGCCCGAAGAAAGAGAGAGTGCCGGATCATCTGGCCTGCGCGCGGCATGTCAGCTGGCCGAGGTCAGGCCGGCTATCCCCATTATGCCTGTAGCCGAATTCCAGGCTGCAGCTTTTGCCGTCCGGCCGCGTCACGAGCAGCCGGTTATGCGCCTTGAGGTCGCGCACGAAAGCGACGCCGTCATAGCCCACCACGTTTGGCGGGCCGCCAGGGTCCAGCACGGCGATGCTGCCGACCGGAAGCAGGGCGCCTTTCTCGTCGACCAGGCGCATGGTGGCCGACGCCCGGGGCCGCAGCGCGAACTTCACGACGATGCCGGTGCGCGCCTGCGGCCGGACCACCTTGAAGGCGGAACGCAGGTCCGAATCCACCGGGATGGTGGCAGGATCGAGGCCGATACGGTTGCTGGCGAAGGATTGCAGGTTCGGCAACATCAGCCTGCCGTCCTGGTCGGTGGTGCCGATGAGCCGGTTCTCCTGCAGTACCTGCACGTGCGGCAGCCCGGTATCGACCACGGCGAAACTGTCCTGGATGCTGCGGCCGGCGAACACCTCGCCGTCCAGCGCTGCGAGCGAGCCGGATTGCCCGGCGCGCAAGGCGGACGAGTGGCCGAGGCGATCGATCCCGAAATCGAGGCTGCCGTACGTGGTGACGGTATCGACCTGCAGCATCTGCCGGTTCGGCACGCCGGCCTGGTTCAGCATTACGCCGCCGATGTCGCCCGGATTGATCGCAGCCTGCGAGGCCTGCTCGGTCAGGTAGGAATTGCGGCCAGCCGACCCTGCCGTGATCGACGCCGAACGCCGCAGGCCGAGCGGCACCGACACGCTGATCACCAAACCGCTGCCGTCGCCCTGGGCGAAATCGTGAAAACCCGTGGCGTAGCCCTGTATGTTGCCCCAGATCCTGGTCGTGTAGGTCACCGAGAGCAGCGCGGTGTGGGCGGGTTGCGACGCCAGCGGAACGGTCGTGGAGAGGTCCAGGCCGTACGCCAGGCCGTTCTCGCCGATGACCGCTTTTGCAAACGCGGACGGCTTGGTGTCGATCGTGGTGTAGGCGACGTTGAGCCCGCCGGCACGCCCGAGCGTGAGGCCGGCACCCAGGCGTACCTGCTGCTGCGGCGCCGGGGTGCCGGCGATGGAGGCCAGGTCGGCATAGAACGGCGAGGCGCGCTGGATCGAGGCGGACAGGCTCAGCAGGCGCGTGGTCCGCTCAATGCCGGCGGAGAACTGCAGGCCGTCATGGGCGCCGTGCGTGCTGCCGGCGGCGGATGCCGTCAGTATGCCGAGATTGCCGAGGTTTATGGCCGCGCCGCCGCCGCCCATGCCGAGCGAGGAGGACGCTTCGCCATGTGCCTCCAGGGTGACGAGGCGGACCAGACCGTAGCGCGCGGTAAAGGAGCTCGCGAGCCTGCTGTAATCGTCGCTGAGCACGCCGAAACCGCTCCGCATCACGCCCAGCTCCACCGAATAGGCGGCAAGGCCCGGCAGCAGCAGGCGCGGTGTCGTGTAGAACGGCAGCGTCTCGGTGGTCTGCTGGCCCAGCGCGTCCCTGGTGACCACGGTGACGGTGTTGGCGCCGCTGACGATCGGCAACTGGTTGAGCGTGAACGGGCCGGGTTCGACGCTGCGCGAGAGCAGGCGGACGTTGTTGACCAGCACGTCCACGGTGGAGGGCACCGCGGCCGACCCGCCGATCTGCGGCGTCGGGAAGGTCACCAGATCGGGCCGGATGGCGAAATCGGACTGGACCTGCAGGCCGCCGATGCGTACCGGCCGCGTCCAGCCGAGGCCGCCGTTGATGATGTCGCCGGCCTGGTAGCTGCGCAGCGTGTCCGGATCGGCATAGCTGAGCGTGCTGTCCAGCCGCGTGGCGCCGGCGCCGGCGCCGGCCGACAGGAGGTATTGGCTCTCCAGCACGCCGCCGTCGAAAAAGGCGCGCCCGTCCAGCTGACTGCGCCAGACCGTGCGGCCCTCGGCGAATGTCTCCGTCGCGTCATAGTTAAGCACGGCCCCTGACCCGTTCTGCACGGGCGACAGCTTCGTGCTGGACTGGCTGTCCAGGCTGGCGGCGATCAGCGCGCTGTCGGCCGCCTTGATGTCCAGCGTCTGGGTCGGTCCATCGACCTTGTAGGTGATGCCCGGCAGGCCCGAGAGGCCGACCAGCTCGTCGTCGCGATGTCCCGCAGCGCGCGGCAGGTGCAGCCCGAGGTCACGCAGGTCGGCGCGCGTGGCGTAGAGCGCCGCCTTGCGCTTCCCGCCAGGCACGCCGCCGCGTTCCACGAAATCGGCCAGCTTGTGCGTGTCGCGGCCGTTGATGACCACCTCAAGCAACAACTTGCTGTCCGCCAACTTGCTGTCCGCCAACTTGCCGTCCGCCGCATACGCGCGCGTGGCCGGCAGTCCGGCGGCGAGTGCCGACGCCAGGAGCAGGAGAAGATAGGCCGGGGTGCGCCACGGCTTGATGCCGCACCTCAGGGACCGACCACGGCGACAGCGGTGCTCAGCCGTCCGGCCGAGGCCGTGGCGGTGAGCTGCACCTGTGCACCAGGCCGCAATGCGGCCACCCTGCCTACGAGCGGCCATCGCTGCTCGCTGCCCGCCAGGATGTAGAAGTTGGTATTGCCCTCCAGACCGATCCTGGTGCCGCCTATGGCGAGCAAGGGTGCGAAGAGGCGGTCGTGCCGCAGGCCGCTGTTGCGGACCACGAGCACCGCCCCCGCGCCCTGCCGCTCGACATGCAGATCGAGATCGGCGGCCATGGCCGCCTGCGGCTCGGCGAAGAGCGGGATGGAAAAACGCAGGGCGATCGTCACCCCGGGGCTGTCCGCCGCCGGCAACTGGTCGAACAGCAGCCGGTACGCCGCCTCCGTCTTCAGCGGCGGGCTGCGCAGGACAACGCGTACAAGCTGTGACCCGCCGGCCGGAACTTCGAAGATCGGCGGGCTGACCTCGACCACCTGCGTGGGCGTCAGGATGTCCTGGCCGCCTTGCTGCCGCCAGTCGAAGCTGCGGACCTGCATGCCGGTCGTGTGGTCCGTGTTGTTGGACACCAGCACCGTGGTGACGGACTGACCCGCGGTCAGCTCCAGGTTCACCGGTGCTACCTGCAGCCCCTGGGCGGCTGCAGGCAGCGCATGACACGCCAGGCCCATCGCGGCCATGACCGCGGCACTCCGGCAGAGCGCCATTGCCCTCTTCAAGACCGCCGGTCGCGCGCGCGCCATCGTGCGTTACTCAGTAGGACAGAGTTGCCGTGACGGTGTCGGCGTAGGCGCCAGGTGCCGCCTGCAACCCCGCGGCGATCGTGCCGTAGACGTTGACGATCTGCGACAGGCCGGTGCCGGTCCCGCTGACCGTGTTTGAGGTCCACGGCGAGCTATGGCCGGAGTCCGTATACAGTGAGTAGGCCAGTGTCGTTCCGGAGATCGTGTTGTAGAGCAGCCGGGCAGACTGCGTGCCGCCGGTGGTCGTCCCCTGGTTCAGGCCGATCGTGTAGGGCGACGTGGCGGTGCAGATGACCGCGAGCGTGGCGGAAGCCGTGGTCAGCGTCTGCGCATAGTTGCCGAAGGCGAGCGGCGAGGCCACGATCGTGCAGCTCGACAGCGCTGTCGCGGAGACAGAAATATTACCTGTAACGGTTGTGGCGACAGCCGGCGCCACCTGGCTCGCAAGGATCACCGCTGCCAGAACCGGCAGGAGCTTGGCGTTTGCATTACTTGATTTCATAATAGGCCTCGGTTGGGTATTCAGAACCCCACCAGACCTAAAGGAAGAAGCTTACTAAGGAGTGTATTTCTCGAAAATCAGACGGGTGTAATCTCGTCCGATCGACGGCTTCGTTTCTATAAGAGATGACGGTTGCAGGCTTGTTTACCTGGGATGCTGGGCTGCGCCGAAATTATGCCGGATGTCTGCAACCTCCTGCGGAATGCCCCGTTCTCATTTTCAAGACAGCGGAACTTCGTCGTGAACAACCTGGTTACCCTCGCTTCCTGTGTCCTCGTCGCTGCCAGCCTGCTCGTCGGCGGCGCGGACGCGTCTGCCGCCGTAATCGCTTCGGCCTCCATGACCGTCTCAGCCACGGTGGCTCCCACCTGTGTAGAGCACGGCTGCACGACAAGCGGGATACGCACGGAGCATCTCGTGTCCATAGACACGAACGCGGCCAGCAACTTGGTCAACCCAGCCCCGGCCGCGCCATCCGTTCGTCAGATGCTTGTCATCAACTACTAGTCTTACTTGCTGTTCACGCTGGACCGTTGCTGCAGAACTGTCACCGTGCGCCTGCAATACTGAATAAATACAAGCTTCCGCCCTCCTCACCGAGCGAGCGGGCAAGACACAAGCAATCAAGCATCCCAAGTCTCGCCCCGTTCAGGGCCGCCTCGATCCTTCCGCATTACTCCGGCTGACTATGCAGGCGAAAGAAGTAGCGATTAGGGACCTCTGCAAACCTGTTGGGAGCACGCTGGCGCGAATTTCTCGCGCTCGGTGCTCCCCGGCACTGAAAATCGGCGCCCTCGCCTCGAGCGATAGCGCAAGCACGCTGATCCGCCTTCGCCGCTAGACGTGCATGCCAGCGGACCCACCAGCCAGGTTTCTCAGAGGCCTCGGTTCTTGCTCCTTCCGCTCAAGAAGGACTGTCTGCTGCCTGTAGGAGGCTCTCTCGAGAAATGGCTGAAGCGGCCCATCGATGTGCGTTTTCGAACATCGATGCGTCGTGCGGGAAGCACGGAGCCGCCTGACGATCGCACGACGGACGGGTCGCTCCAGGCGCCTTGCCAGACCGGCCCTAGGCGGCAGCCCGAAGCTGCGCGATCTCCTTCATCGCCTCGCCTACCGCCGCCTGTGCCTTCTCGAGCCCCATCGCCAGCCCTTCCGCCCGCACCACGGTCAGGTCCGTCACCCCGAGAAACCCGAAGATGGCCCGCAAGTAGGATTCCTGGTGCTCGAACCCCGCAGCCGGCGCCCCAGGTCCATACATCCCGCCGCGCGAAGAGGCGATCACCACGCGCTTGCCATGCACCAGCCCGACCGGACCCTGCGCCGTGTACTGGAACGTCTTGCCGGCCACGGCCAGGTAGTCGATCCAGGTCTTGAGCTGGGCGGGAACACCGAAATTATACATCGGCGCGCCAATCACCACGATGTCCGCGGCCAGGAACTCCCGCATCACGGCGTGCTCCGCGCGCTCCTCCTCCTGGTGCTCCGCAGGCTGCGGCTTTGGCGCCACGTTGATGCCGGCGAGTGTTGCGGCATCCAGCACCGGCAGCGGCTCGGCCGCCAGGTCCCGCCGTGTCACCGTAAGGCCGGGGCTCTCGGCGGTCAGCCTGGCCACCACGGCCGCGGACAGCTTGCGGCTGACGGATTGCTCGCCGGTGATGCTGGAATCGACATGCAGAAGGTTCATGTAAGCCTCGTTGGTGGTATCGGTTCGTAACCACCCCGAAATCGGCGGAGCAGACCGTGGAACAAGAAGGCACACGCACCTTACCCAGTATCACCCATGTGCCCGACCACTGCAGCGCCGCACGTGACGTGCTGGTCCGCATCGGTGACAAATGGTCGATGCTCGTGGTGGTCCTGCTGGGCGGCGGCCCGCGCCGCTTCAACGAGCTGAGGCGGACGATCGATGGCATCTCCCAGCGCATGCTGAGCCTGACGCTGAAGGGACTGGAGCGCGACGGCCTGGTCCGCCGCACCGTCACGCCTTCCATCCCGCCGCGGGTGGATTACGAGCTTACGGCGCTGGGGGTGTCGCTTTGGGGGCCGCTCGAGGAGCTTGGCGCGTGGGCGCGGGCGCATCAGGGGGCGGTGCAGGCGGCGCGGAGCGCGTTTGATGAAGGCAAGGAAGGCCTTCTTTTTTGAAAAAAAGAAGCAAAAAACTTTTACTACCCCGCCTGCATCAAGGCACGGCCTGGTTCTGCCAGAACCCGCATTGGCATTGATGAGGCGCGCGTGGGGGCAGGCGGGGAGTAAAAGTTTTTTGGTCCTTTTTTTCAAAAAAGGACTGCTTGCTTTCTTTCACCCTCAAGGAGCCTACGTCTTCCCCATGATTGATGACCCGATAGGCTGGCACGGCACAACCATCCTCTGCGTGCGCCACGGCGGCCAGGTGACTATGGCCGGCGACGGCCAGGTGACGATGGGCCAGACCGTGGTGAAGGGAAACGCCCGCAAGGTGCGCCGCATCGGCGCCGACAACTCCGTGCTGACCGGCTTCGCCGGCGCCACCGCGGACGCGTTCACCCTCCTGGAGCGCCTGGAGGCCAAGCTGGAGCGTTTCCCCAGCCAGCTCGAACGCGCCTGCGTGGAGCTGGCGAAAGACTGGCGCACGGACCGCTACCTGCGCCGCCTGGAGGCGATGATGGCGGTGGCCGACGCCACCCACAGCTACACGCTGACCGGCAACGGTGACGTGCTGGAACCGGAAGACGGCGTGATCGCGATAGGCTCCGGCGGCAACTACGCACTGGCCGCCGCCCGCGCGCTGATTGGCGTGGAAGGGTTGAGCTCGGAGGACATCGCGAGGCGCGCGATGGGGATCGCAGCGGACATCTGTGTCTACACCAACCACTCCCTGATCCTGGAAACATTATGATTCCGTAAGTCCCCGACAGGGAGCAAAAGTTTTTTGGTTCTTTTTTTCAAAAAAGAACTGCTTTCTTTCTTTCGGAACTTTGTATGCCAGACTTCACCCCCAGAGAAATCGTAGGCGAGCTCGATCGGTTCATCGTAGGCCAGGCCGACGCAAAACGCGCCGTCGCCATCGCGCTGCGAAACCGCTGGCGCCGTGCGCAACTGCCGGACGGCGTGCGCGACGAAGTGGTGCCGAAAAACATCCTGATGATCGGACCCACCGGCTGCGGCAAGACGGAGATCGCGCGCCGCCTCGCGCGCCTGGCGCAGGCGCCGTTCCTGAAGGTGGAAGCCACCAAGTTCACCGAAGTGGGCTATGTCGGCCGAGACGTGGACAGCATCGTGCGAGACCTGATCGAGGTCAGCCTGAACATGCTCCGCGAAGCCAGCCGCCGCGACGTCGCCGCCCGCGCCGAACAATCCGCCGAAGACAGGCTGGTTGACGCGCTCGTGGGAGCGACCGCCAGCGGTGACACCAAATCCAAGTTCCGCCGCATGCTCCGCAACGGCGAAATGGAAGACAAGGAGGTGGAGATCAGCGTCGCCGACAGCGCCAGCACGGGCCAGATCGACATACCCGGCATGCCGGCCGGCCAGATGATCAACCTGGGTGAAATGATGCGCGGCATGATGGGCGGCCGCCAGGTGCAGAAGCGCATGAAGGTGGCCGACGCACGCCCGGTCCTGGCGCGCGAGGAAGCCGACAAGCTCGTCGACACCGAGCGCCTGACGAAAGACGCAGTAGAGCTCGCGGAGAACGACGGCATCGTCTTCCTCGACGAGATCGACAAGGTGTGCGCGCGCTCCAGCGAAGGCGGCGGCTTCCGCGGCGGCGACGTCTCGCGCGAAGGCGTGCAGCGCGACCTGCTGCCGCTGATTGAAGGCACCACCGTGTCCACCAAATACGGCCCGGTGAAAACCGACCACATCCTGTTCATCGCCTCCGGCGCGTTCCACTTGGCGAAACCCGCAGACCTGCTGCCGGAACTGCAAGGTCGCCTGCCCATACGCGTGGAACTCGCCCCGCTGACACGCGCGGACCTACGGCGCATCCTGACCGAGCCGGAACATAACCTGCTTCAGCAATACACTGCACTGATGCACACCGAAGGTGTAGCGCTGGCATTCGCCGACGACGCGATCGACGCACTCGCCGATCTTGCCGCCAATATCAACGACCGCGTCGAGAATATCGGCGCGCGGCGGCTGGCCACGGTTCTGGAAAAGCTGCTGGAGGAGATCAGCTTTTCCGCGTCCGACAGGGCAGGAGAGGCAATAACGGTCGATGCGGCTTACGTGAAAGAGAAAGTGGCGCCGCTGGCGGCTCGTGGGGATCTCAGCCGGTTTATATTGTGAAGGAAGCAAGCAGTCCTTTTTTGAAAAAAAGAACCAAAAAACTTTTGCTCCTGGCGAGGTTCTGTTCTGCGTCACACGCGCCGTGACGGAGTGGCCGCCGCTTCGTCAGGTCATCGGGGATTTCCGGCTGGATGCCCGGCGCAAGCTGGGGCAACATTTTCTGCTCGATGAGAACCTGACGGCAAAGATCGCGCGCCAGGCTGGCGATCTGGCAAATTACAACGTCATCGAAGTGGGGCCAGGTCCGGGCGGTCTCACCCGCGCCCTGCTCGGCACGCACGCAGCACGCGTGGTGGCAGTCGAGCTCGACCCGCGCGCTGCCGACGCCATACGCGCCCTGGCCGCCATGAGCGCGGGCCGGCTTGAACTGGTGGAAGCCGACGCCCTCTCCACCGACCTCACGACGCTCACGCCCGAACCCCGGCAGATCGTCGCCAACCTGCCCTACAACGTGGCGACACCTTTGCTGATCGGCTGGCTGCGCCAGGCCGCGCAATGGGCGCGCCTGACACTGATGTTCCAGCTCGAAGTGGCCGAACGCATCGCCGCTGCCCCAGATACCGAAGCCTACGGTCGCCTCGCCGTACTCGCGCAATGGGTATGCGAGACGGAGTTCCTGATGCGCATCCCCCGCGAAGCCTTCACCCCACCGCCGAAAGTGATCTCGGCCGTGGTCGGCTTTGTCCCACGCGCGATTCAGCCGAGCCCTGCATTGTTCGCCAACATGGAACGCCTTACGGCCGCGGCGTTCGGTCAGCGCCGCAAGATGCTGCGGGGATCACTGAAGTCGCTGGGCGGCGAAGCCTTGCTCGAGCGGGCCGGCATAGATGCGCAACGGCGGGCAGAGACGTTGTCTGTCGCGGAATTTGAAGTCCTGGCGCGTCTGATCTGATATCAAAACGGCGTTGGCGTTGACTCGTGAAGAAAGCAATTGATTCTTTCTTGAGAAAAGGGACCAAAAAACTTTCGTTCCCCCGCATTTGCGGCGGGCGGGTGCCTTTTGAAAACACGCACGCTTGCCCTCGCAACAGTCACTTTCCAATTATGGCGATGACCTGGTCCGTCTTCTCGACCGGCTTGCCGTTCTCCATCACCGGCGCAAAAACACTCTCGTCAGCTGCAGCAAAGCGCCACGCGACAACACGGACGAGTCCGACTTGGCTATCACCTCCACATCCTTTGCCCGACCTTTGGCCGTAAGCGTATAACGCAGCTTGATCCACTGTCCCGGCTTCAGATAATGCACCTCCGGGTCGGGCACGTTTTGAAAACGGTAGTTCACGTTGGTGTAGTGGATCCGGCGGTGGTTGAGGACCGGGTCCGCTTCCGGCTTGTACGTTGCCCGCCTGACCGCATCCAAGGTCGCATCCTCGAAATAGCCGGCCGGGACGCAATATCGTATGTGGGCACCGCTCGTGGTCCCGTTCTCCTCGATCCAGTAGGTAACGTTGCAGGAACCCATGATGCCACGGCTCTGTGCTGCGATCGGGTAGCTGATACTGATCGGGCGGTCCGGGACCGGGGTCAGGACTGCATCCTTCAGCTTGAAGACGATTTCGCTCCTCAACCCGGTCACCGGTTGACCTGCCTGCGGCGTGTCGAACTCCCATGATCCAACGTTCTGGGTCGCAGCCCTGTCGAAGATGCCGGGCGGTTCCGCGCTGATCACATGCACGTTCGTCGTGTAGCCAAGTGGGGTGATGTCATAACCCACTGACACGGTACCCTCCTGCCTTGCGGCATACGCCGCACGCGGAAATCCCAGCGACGACCGGAAGACAGGCTGAAGCACCTCAGGCGGAGGCGGCTGAAAGGTCACGCGCACAACCTGTCCCGGCTGCGCCACGGCATGCCCGTCGTGCATCCGGGGATGGTAAAGCCAAAGTGCCACGCCCTGGAGTGCCGCCGGATCGAACACCCCGGCGGGCGAGCTCTGAACCACTTCAGGCGCACGCACATGGCCGTCAGCGCCGATGGTGAAGCGTAGCACGACCACGCCCTCCGTCCTTCCTGCCGTATCGGGAAAGACCATCGCCGGCCGATCGGCGGGGGCGGCCGGTATGTCCGTGGCCAGAGCCGGTGCAGGCAAGGCCATGAGGAAAAGCCAGCTTGCATGCAGAAAGCACACGCGCAGCTTCAGCGACAACGCCTGAAATCCCGACATGCCACTCTCCCCTGCCAAGGCAGGGACCACTATAAGCAAAGCCCGGGGTTCATTGCTACCGGAGAAAGACAATCAGCTTTACCGCGGCTGCTGTGACACCCCTCAATGGCTCCCGAACAGCGTGGGGATCGTGTCGAACAATCCAGGCTGACCCTTGTCGAAACACCCCGACTTATAAGTGCACGAATCGCCTATGCCTGGCACGTAAGACTGCGCTGCCTCGGATTGCCAGGCCTCGGCACCCGGCTCGTCATGCCTTATCAGCTCGGACTCCACCGGCGCCTTTCGCATCCGTTTGCCGAACACGATGATCGTCTCGGCGCCCGGCGCCGGGTCGCTGGCCTCCCGCTCCGCCCGCAGCCCAAGCCGCGCCTCGGTGGAACCAGGCACCGGCGTCAAAGACCAGGGCACCACATCGAACGCCGAGGCTTTCGGCTTGTGTGCGGCCGGCGCCTGCGCAAAAGCCAGCCCGCTAACCAGACAGCCCGCAACTACCCAATGCGTCCGCGACAGCGGAACAAAAGTTTTTTGCTTCTTTTTTTCAAAAAAGAAAGCCTTGCCTTGCCCACCCGGACCACAGAACCCCAACCGTCCCATAACCCGCCCCCTACACGCGCAAGCCCTATCTGTGCGCCCTAGGTGTTCATGGCGTCAAAGAAATCCTGGTTGGACTTGCTGTATTTCAGCTTGTCCAACAGGAAGTCCATGCCGTCCGAAGCTCCCATTGGGTTTAGGATACGCCGCAGCACCCACATCTTGGACAGCGTCCCCTTGTCCACCAGCAGCTCTTCCTTGCGTGTGCCGCTCTTGGTGATGTCGATCGCCGGGAACGTCCGCTTGTCGGACAGCTTGCGGTCCAGGATGATCTCGGAGTTGCCGGTGCCCTTGAACTCCTCGAAGATCACCTCGTCCATGCGGCTGCCGGTATCGATCAGCGCAGTGGCGATGATGGTCAGCGAGCCGCCTTCCTCGATGTTGCGCGCCGCGCCGAAGAAGCGCTTCGGCCGCTGCAGCGCATTGGCATCCACACCACCGGTCAGCACCTTGCCGGAAGACGGCACCACGGTGTTATAGGCGCGCGCAAGACGCGTGATGCTGTCGAGCAGGATCACCACGTCGCGCTTGTGCTCCACCAGCCGCTTGGCTTTTTCCAGCACCATCTCCGTCACCTGCACGTGGCGCGTGGCCATCTCGTCGAACGTGCTGGCAACCACCTCGCCCTTCACGGTGCGCGCCATGTCGGTGACTTCCTCCGGCCGCTCGTCGATGAGCAGCACGATCAGGAAAACTTCAGGGTGGTTCGTGGAGATTGCGGTCGCGATGCTCTGCAGCATCACCGTCTTGCCGGTGCGTGGCGGTGCCACGATCAGCGCGCGCTGCCCCATGCCGATCGGCGCCACCAGATCGATCACCCGGGGCGTATTGTCGCGCTGCGCGCCCTTCACCGTGCTGACAGGCAGGTCCATTTCCATCTTCAGCCGGCGGTCGGGATAGAGCGGCGTCAGATTGTCGAAATTGATCCGATGCTTCACCGCCTCGGGATTTTCGAAATTCACATTGTCCGGCTTCAGCAGCGCGAAATACCGCTCGCCATCTTTCGGCGCGCGAATCTGGCCGTCCACCGTATCGCCATTGCGCAGGCCGTAGCGCCGCACCTGGTTAGGGCTCACATAGATGTCGTCCGGCCCGGGCAGGTAATTGCTCTCCGGGCTGCGCAGGAAGCCGAAGCCGTCCGGCAATATCTCCAGCGTGCCGTCGCCATGGATCGCCTGGTCGCTATCGGCCAGGTTCTTCAATATGGCGAACATCATGTCCTGCTTGCGCAGGCTGGAAGCGTTCTCGATTTGCAGATGTTCGGCGAAGCTCAGCAGGTCGGCCGGTGACTTGGCCTTGAGTTCTGCTAGGTGCATTGAGGGTAGCCTCTGGGCGTGAGATTCAGGCGGGGGGAGCAGGAAATGGGGGTTCCTCGGCCATGCCAAAGGAGCCGCTTTGGCACGCGAATGGTGCCTAGGCTGTGTAGGTGGCATAAGTGAGGAAGGCAAGCAAGGCCTTCTTTTTTGCAAAAAAGAAGCAAAAAACTTTTGCTTTCCCCGACACTACACAGCGGATGCCAGCGAGAGACACACGATCGGTGCAATGCGGGGTAGTAAAAGTTTTTTGCTTCTTTTTTGCAAAAAAGAAGGCCTTGCCTGCCTAAAGCGGCTGCACCACGACCATAACCACCGCCACCAGCATCAAAACCGTAGGCACCTCGTTGGCGATACGAAAAAACCGCTGAGGCTTCAGGTTCTGGTCATTCAAGAACCCACGCCGCCACTTGTTCATAGCGCCGTGCACGCCGCCCAGCCCCAGCACGGCTACGATCTTCACGTAGAACCAGCCCGCGTGCCAATCCACCAAACCAGGCGTCAACGCCAGGATGATGCCGAACGCAAAGGTGGCCAGCATCGCCGGCGTCATGATCAGCTTGTACAACCGCCGTTCCATCACCTTGAACAGCTCGCTGGCCTGGCTGCCGGGCGCCACCTCGCAGTGATACACGAACAGCCGCGGCAGATAGAGCATGCCCGCCATCCAGGCGATCAGGCTGATGATGTGCAGCGCCTTGGTCCACGGATACAGATAGGCAAAGGCAGGGATCACGCCGCCTGGTCCAGTAACACGCTGCGGAACAGCCCAGGCAACTCCGCCAAGTTCGCCACCACGTAATCCGGCGCCCGCTTCAGGCCGGGATGCAGGCCCTCGGGTGCGAACGCCACCACCCGCATGCCGGCCGCCTGCGCCGCCGCGATCCCCGGCACGCTGTCCTCCACCACCAGGCAGTCGCCCGGGCGCACACCCTCGGCGGCGGCCACAGCCAGGAACAGATCCGGCGCCGGCTTGCCATGCGCCACGTCACGCGCGCTGTGCATACGGCCAGCCACCAGGCCGGTCAGCCCCGTATGGGCAAATTTCGCCACCATTTCCTCATGCGACGAATTCGAGGCCACCCGATACGCCAACCCCATCGCCCGCGTCGTCTCCAGCAATGCCCGCGCTCCGGGCACAGCTGGCACACCGGCCGACATCACCTCGATCAGACGCGTCTGCAACGTCGCCGGCCAATCCTCCGCCAGCTTGCGTCCGATCGCGGCCTCATAGGCCGGCCGTATGGCGGACCACGTCATGCCGGTGAACCGACGCGCCTCGTCCGGCTGCATTGGCCAGCCAAGGGCAGTCGCCTCCTCCGCCAGCAGACGCCGGCTCGCCGGCTCGCTGTCGATCAGCACGCCGTCGCAATCGAATATCACCAGCCGGCGACTCATGCCGGCATGCGCATCGGACAATCGCGGTGGCGGCCAGGGCAGGCACGCGGCCCGGCAAAGCTGCACGTGCCCGTCCCACGCGCACGTGCGGTCTGCACGGCCGAAGCCAACGCCGCGATGAACACCGGATCGCTGTTCTGCGCCGGTGCACGATAATAGCCCGGCACGCCCTTCTTCTCGGCCAGTTCGCGGTACTCCACGTCCAACTCCACCAGCGTCTCCGAATGCTCGGAGACAAAGGCGATCGGCACCACAAGCACAGCCACGCGGTCGCGGGCCGCGTGCTCGATCGCCTCCTCGGTGGAAGGATCGAGCCATTTCTGCGGCGTCGCGCGGGACTGATAGCAGACCTGCCAGTCCAACTCCGGCACGCCCATGCGCTCCACCACCGCCTGCACGGTGCTCTCGATCTGGAACTGGTAAGGATCACCCCGCGCCACGATCGTCTCCGGCAAGCCGTGGGCGGAGAACAGCACACGCAAGGGTGCCGTCGCTGTCAGCCGCGCCTCGGCTAAGCTACGCTCCACGATCGCCGCCGTCGCGGCCACGTAGCCGCCATCGCGGAACCAGCAGCACAGGGTCGTCACCGGCCGCGCCAGTCCCACGCGCGCCGCCGCATCGCGCCAATCCGACAGCGAGCTGCCGGTCGTCGTGGTGGAATAATGCGGATACAGCGGCAGCAGGAACACCTCGTCTGCACCCCAGGCCTTCACCTCGGCGGCAGCCTGCGGCGCGAACGGGTGCCAGTAGCGCATGGCGACGAAGCACCGCGCCTCTATTTCGTCCGTGCTCAGAACGCCCTCCAGCGCCCTGGCCTGCTCCAGCGTCAGCTCCAGCAATGGCGACTTGCCGCCAAGTATCGCGTAGTTCTCGGTCGCCGGCTTGACCCGCGCCCGCGCGATGATCTGCGCCAGCAAGGGCCGGATGAAGAACGGCACGCGCAGGATCGCCGGATCACGGAACAGGTTCAGCAGGAACGGCTTGATCGCCGCGGGGCAATCCGGCCCACCTAGGTTGAACAGCACCACTGCCAGCCGACGGCGCCCGGCGGGTGCGGGTTCGTCAGGCAAGCCGCCGGCAAGCGCCGGCGCGTCCAGGGTCAGCAGCTGCGCAGAAATTCGACCAACTCCGCCACGTGTTCCGGGCGCGTCTGCGGCAGGATGCCGTGGCCCAGATTGAAGATATGTGGCCGGCCGCGAAGTGCACCCACTATGGACGAAATCTCCTGCCGCATCGCGGCACCGCCGGCGATCAGTGCGATCGGATCGAGGTTGCCCTGCAGCGCCACGCTCTCCGGAACGCTGGCCGCCGCCCGCGCCGGATCGGTGCCGGTGTCCAGCGCCACACAGTCCACGCCTGTCCGCTCGGCATATAACCCGGCATACAGCCCAGCCAGACGAGGGAAACCGATCACCGGCACGCCAGGATGGCGCGCATTCAGCTCGGAGACGATTGCGGCCGCAGGTGCCACCACATGGCGCAGGAACTGGCTGGGCGAGAGCATGCCGGCCCAGGTGTCGAACAGCATCACCGCTTCGGCACCCGCCTGTATCTGAGCGGACAGGTAGTCCGTCGTCGTACGCGTCAGCAGGTCCATCAGCCGGTCGAACAGCGCGGGCTCGCCATACGCCATGCCGCGCGTCTCGGCGAAATCGCGCGAGCCACCGCCCTCCACCATGTAGCAGGCCACCGTGAACGGCGCCCCACAGAACCCGATCAGCGTACAGGCCGGCGGCAGAGCGCGACGCAACCGCCCTATGGTCTCCAGCACGGGCGCCGTCGCCTCAGCCACGCGGGACGGCTCCAGCGCGTCCAGCCCAGCCGCATTGCGTATCGGCACCAGGACAGGGCCTACACCATCGGTGAAGCGCACGTCCTGGCCCAGCGCCCAGGGCAGGATCAGGATGTCGCTGAACAGGATGGCCGCATCCATGCCGAACCGGCGTATCGGCTGCAGCGTTATCTCGGTGGCCAGGTCAGGGCTCATGCAGCGGGCGATGAAGCCGCCCGAGCTGTCCTTGATGGCGCGATATTCGGGCAGATACCGCCCGGCCTGCCGCATCAGCCACACCGGCGGCGGCCATACATCGTGGCCTGCGAGAACACGCAGGATTGGCTTATCGGTCATGGCGGTCCCGTTCAATCGTCCGCCCTTCTAAACTCTAAGAAGTCTTAAGATAAGATGGGGTGGTAGATAGAGGCTGTGGATAACGGGGTACCCGGCTATCAAGGTGTCCCGCCGCCGCGGTCCACATACGCGTCGCCTCCCAAGCCCGTGATTCAGCTTCGATTTCCGGTGTCATCCTCACCCTGGGACGATGGCAGGTGTTTCGCGTCACGCCGCCGTGAAAAGGGCGCACTATCCCCAGCTTTCTTTTGCCGGTTCGCCGAAACCCGTGCGCGGGCCGGTTATCCCCGCTATCCTCGCAATCATGAGCCAGGACCGCATCAACCTACATCTGGTCTCCGACGCTACAGGCGAGACGCTGAACTCGATCGCGCGCGCCACCGTCAGCCAGTTCGAAGAAGCTCACATCATCTACCACCGCTGGAGCCTGATTAGGACGCGCTTCCAGCTCCACCGTGTGCTGGAGGGCATCGAGGCCGAACCAGGCCCCGTGCTCTCCACCGTCGTGGACCGCGCCCTGCGCAACGACCTGGAGAGCACCTGCGAACGCCTGGGCCTGCCGGTGGTCAACGTCCTGGAACCAGTGCTCGCCGTGCTCGCCGACCAGATCGGCGCCCAAGCCACCGCCCGACCGGGGCGCCAATACGTGCTGGACGCCGACTATTTCCGCCGCATCGACGCCATACACTTCGTGCTCGCCCATGATGACGGCCAGGCCCAGGCCGGCATCGCCGAAGCCGACGTCATCCTGGTCGGCGTCTCCCGCAGCTCGAAAACCCCCACCAGCTTCTATCTCGCCAACCGCGGCGTGAAAGCGGCCAACGTCCCCCTCGTCCCCGGCCTGGCCGACCCCCCCGGCTTGGAAGAGCCGCACTGCCCGGTGATCGGCCTCACCTTGGACGCTCACGCGCTGATCGAAATACGCCGCCACCGTCTCAAGCTGATCGCCCACGGGCCGGGCACCGTGCACATCAAGCAGGACACAGGCGACTACGTGGACATGGAAACGGTAAAGGCCGAGCTGTTATGGGCGCGCCGCCTGTGCACGCGGCGCGGCTGGCCGGTGATCGACGTCACGCGCCGGTCTATCGAGGAGACGGCGGCTACGGTGCTGCAGTTGATGGAGGCGTGGCACGTGCGGCGGGATGGCAAGCACGTGTCACCTATGTCTTTGGCTGTGCCTTAGGCTAGGTAAGTAAGGCCTTCTTTATTGCAAAAAAGAAGCAAAAAACTTTTACTACCCCGCATTCCGCCAGTCGTGTGCCTCTCGCGGGCATCCGCTTCGTAGCGTCGGGGGAAACAAAAGTTTTTTGCTTCTTTTTTTCAAAAAAGAAGGCCTTCCTTCCTTACTGAACCGACCCGTAAGAAGGCGCCCCAAGACCAGGGCAAGAGCACCCAGTTCCCACTTGCGTCTGCGCGGGCGCGGCGCACGTATAAGCGCCCGCAAAACACCTAGACCCATACGGCGCATCCGCGCGGGACATAAGCGGCGCCGGTGGTGCAGGCGGCGGCGCGTAAGCCGGATACCCGTAATACGGCGGCGGATAGTAGGCCGGCGGGTAGTAATACGCCGGTGGATACGGTGCTACGGGAGCGCCGAACACCACAGGCGGAAAGGCGATGAAAACGCCGGCCTGGGCAGGGGAGGTTGTTAGGGTGACGCCGGCCGCGGTCGCTAGCGCGGCGCACCCAAGAAGCAGGCGGGATGCGATGTGTGTCATGGCATCGACATAACGCCCGAATGTGACCGCTTCGTTGCACGCACTTGAAGAAATGTGAACTTGGTCGCGCCGGTTACCAAAGGCTACTTGCCTTCGTCAGGATCCTTGAAGACGAACAGGCTTGGATCGTAAGGCCCGCCAGGCCGAACGTCGGACAGGCGCAGATGCGTTTCGCGCCCTTGCGCATCCACCACGGACCAGCCGACGAGCGCCAGCGGCTCTGCGTTCATTGCAAGCGTCAGGCTGCCGTCGCCAGGCGTCTTGGTGCGCACGAGCGTCACCAGGACCTGCCCGGGCGGCCGGTCGAATATGGTCACCGTCACGTCGCCGGACAATGTGATGGTGTCCGCCAGCAGCAGGCCCAGCGGCGTCTGTCCCACCGGTATGTTGGTCGTTTGGTCAAGCTGCGAGTCGTGGAACACCACCGTGCCGCCGCCTGCCACCAGCAGCAGCGGGCTTGGCTTGTCGTACTGGAACCGCATGCGGCCCGGCCGTTCCAGCCACAGCGTGCCCTGGGTCGTGGCGCCGTCCGGGCCCACCTGCAGGAACCGCGCCTTTATCGCGCGCAGCTCGTTCAGGTAGGCGGCGATCTGCTTCAGCGTTGCGACGTCGGCGTCATCCAGCACCGCTGCGTGGATTTGCGCGAGAGCCGGGCGGGCAAACGCTGCGGCGGACAGCGCCAAGCAGAAAATGCGTCGATCCATAAGTTCTCCCTGATCGCCTTACCCTAAAGAAAGCAAGCAGTCCTTTTTTGAAAAAAAGGACTAAAAAACTTTTATCTCCCAGTCGGCGGCCAACCGGATAAAACCGCGACAGCGGAGTCGAAAGTTTTTTGCTTCTTTTTTTCAAAAAAGAAGGCTTTCTTTCTCGCTAAGGCACCCCCTTGCTAGTGCTGTACTCGAAATGCAGCGCCACCCCAGGCCGAGCGATCGGATGCATCGCATGCGCCGCCATCGCCGCCTCCGAAAATCCCTGCAGGATAAGCTTCAGCTTCCCCGGATACTGCGCCACGTCCCCTATGGCGAAGATCCCAGGCGCCGACGTCTCGCACGTCGCGGCCGTCACCGCGATATGGTTGCGCTCCAGGTCCAGCCCCCAGCCGGAGATCGGCCCCAGATCCATCGACAACCCGAAGAACGCCAGTAGCCGGTCCGCCTCGAGCCGCCGCGTAACCCCGTCCAGGTCCGCCACCTCCACCGCCTCAAGCGCCCCCTCGGATCCATGCAGCGCCCGAAGCTGATACGGAATGACCAGCTCGATCTCGCCACGCGCCGCCGCCGCGTCCAACTGCGCGCTCGTCTCCGGCGAGGCGCGGAACTTCGCCCGCCGGTGCACCACGTAGGTCTTCGCCGCCACATCCTTCAGCTGCAGCGCCCAATCCACCGCCGAGTCGCCGCCACCGGCGATCACCACCGCGCGGCCGCGGAAATCCTCCCGCCGCCTTACGTAGTATTGCACCGCGCCGGTGCCCTCATACACGTCCAGCCCGTCCAGCGGCGGCCGGTTCGGCCCGAACGCCCCCGCCCCGGCCGCGATCAGCACGCATTTGGCGCGCACCTCGTCGCCCCGGTCGGTACGCAACGTGAAATCCCCAGGCGAGCCGAACAGCGACTCGACCCGCCGCCCCAGCAGCCGGCCCGGCGCGAAAGGTGCTATCTGCGCCTCCAGCTGCGTGATCAGCGCGCCCGCCTCGATCGCGGGATGCGCCGGGATGTCGAAGATCGGCTTCTCCGGGTAGAGTGCCGCGCATTGGCCGCCCACCTCGTCCAGCGCGTCGATCAGCACGGAGCTCAGCTTCAACATGCCGCACTCGAAAGCGGCGAACAGGCCTGCAGGGCCGGCGCCTATTATGGCTATGTCGGTTTGGGTCATGGTTGGGTGATGTATTAGGCGGGGCGAAGAAGAAAGTAAGGAAGGCCTTCTTTTTTGAAAAAAAGAAGCAAAAAACTTTTGCTCCCGGGATGTGGGCCTTGGCCGGCTTGATCGTCTCTCAGGGCGAGTTGGAGCACATCGCCGCCACGTTGGCCGCTACGTTGCGTGCGGGGGACGCCGTCCTGCTCAGCGGCCCGCTCGGCGCAGGCAAGTCCACCTTCGCGCGCGCCCTGCTCCGCGCCGCCTGCGCGGACACGCTGCTGGAAGTGCCCAGTCCCACCTACACCCTGGTGCAGACCTATGACGCCCCGGGCCTCACCCTGCACCATTACGACCTCTGGCGCCTGGACGGTCCCGACAGCCTGGCTGAGCTCGGTTGGGACGACGGACGCGCCGGCGTGGTGCTCGTCGAATGGCCGGACCGCCTTGGCGCTCTCGCTCCTGCCGACGCGCTGCACGTCATGCTCGAGCCTCATGGCGACTCGCGGCTTCTTACGATCGAAGACGGAAGGAAGCAGTCCTTTTTTGAAAAAAAGGACCAAAAAACTTTTACTACCCCGCATCCGAAACAACCTGGTGCCTCCTGATGCACCCGGGCGCCGGCCGAGGCGAACGGGACAAAAGTTTTTTGCTTCTTTTTTTCAAAAAAGAAGGCCTTGCCTTAAACCACGGCCATGGACGCAATCCTCCTCGCCGCCGGCCTCGGCACCCGCATGCGCCCCCTCACCGAGACCACCCCCAAGGCGCTCCTGACCCTGGACGGCCGCGCCCTTCTCGACCACGCGCTGGACCGCCTCGGCGACGCCGGCATAGACCAGGTGGTGGTCAACGCCCATTGGCACGCCGGCCAGATACGCGCCCACCTCGTCGCCCGCACCGGCCAGCCGGCAACCGTGCTGCGCGAGGAGGCCCGCCTGCTGGACACCGGCGGCGCCGTGGCCGCGGCATTGGCGGACAAGATGCTGGGCACCAAGCCATTCTACGTGATCAACGGCGACACTGTCTGGCTGGACGGCCCCGTGCCCGCGCTCGCACGCCTGGCCGCGGGACTCCGGTCGGACGTGGACGCGGTCATCCTGGTGCACCGCACGTTCCAGGTAAGAGCCGACGTGGGACGCGGCGACTTCTTCCTCGACCCCTGGGGCATGCCGCGCCGCCGCCAAGAAGGCGAGGTGGCGCCATATTTATACGCCGGCATCACCTTGGCGGCCCCCGCCTTGCTGTCCGGCCTGCCGGCGGCCGGGCTGTCGATGAACGCGGTCTGGGACCGGGCGATCGCGGCCCGGCGCTTGGTGGCCGTGGTGCATGATGGCCTATGGTTCCACATGACCAGGCCTGCCGACCTGGCGGAAGCCGGGCATGCGCTCGCGGCACAGATGACGGGATCCACCACGTGACCACCTTGCTCCTGGACGCGCAGCGCGAAGCCTCGCCTTCGAGCCTTACGCTGCGCCCGTCGCTCGCCACCATCGAACCGAACGTGGCCTTCCTGGACGCGCTGGCCGCCTGGTGGCTCGCCCGCGCCGGCGACGATCCGCTGCAGACGGCCAACGGCACCTTCCTGGTGCCGACCCGCCGCGCCGCCCGCAGCCTGGCGGAAGCCTTCCTGCGCGTGAGCGAAGGCCGCCCGCTTCTGGCGCCGCGCATCCTGGCGCTGGGCGGCCTGGACGAGGCGCCCCTGGCCCTGGCCGGCGCGCTGGATATCCCGCCCGCCGTGCCGCCGGCCCGCCGGCTGGCCGTGCTGACCAGGATGATATTGGCGATGGGTGGCGCCAACGGCGCGCCCACCGAGGCCGACCGCGCCTGGGTGCTCGCGGTGGAGCTGGCCGGCCTGCTGGACGAAGCCGCGCGCGCGGAGGTCGACCTGGCCCAGGCGCTGCCCGGTGCGGTGGGCGAGGCGTTCGCCGCCCACTGGCAGGTCACGCTGCAATTCCTCTCAATCGTCACCAGCGCCTGGCCGGCCTGGCTGGAAGAGCAGGGCTTTACCGACGTGGCGGTGCGCCAGACCAGGCTGCTGAACGCCCAGACCGAAGCCTGGCGCGCCAACCCGCCGCTGGCGCCGGTGATCGCCGCGGGCACCACCGGCGCAATCCCTGCGGTGGGCCGCCTGCTGCGCCTGGTGGCCCATCTGCCGGCCGGGCTGGTGGTGCTGCCCGGGCTGGACCGCGCGCTGGACGAGGCGAGCTGGGACGCGCTGGAGTCCAGCCACCCGCAAGCAAGCCTGCGCGCCCTGCTGGCCGCCATGCAGGTCCGCCGCGAGGACGTGGCCGACTGGTCCGAAATTTCCCCCGCAGCCGCGCCGCCGGTCTGCCCGCCGGCACGCATTGCCACGCTGCGCACCGCGCTGCTGCCCGCCGCCTCGCTGTCCGCCTGGCAATCCGCCACAGGCCTGGACGGCGAGGGTCTGCGGATGCTTGAACCCGCCGACCAGCAGGAGGAGGCGCAGGCGATCGCCCTCGTGCTGCGCGAAGCGCTGGAGACGCCGGGCGCCCGCGCCGCCCTGGTCACGCCGGACCGCGAGCTGGCCCGCCGCGTGTCGGCCGAGCTGCTGCGTTTCGACGTGCTGGCGGACGACAGCGCCGGCGAGCCTTTGGCCGAGGTGCCGGCCGCCGTGTTCCTGCGCCTGCTGGCCGAAGCCGTGGCCCAGGACCTCCGCCCCGTCCCGCTGCTGTCGCTGCTGAAACACCCTCTCTGCGCTGCCGGCCTGTCCCCCGCCGCCTGCCGTGCCGCCGCCCGCCAGCTGGAGCGCGAGTGCCTGCGTGGCGCCCGGCCTGGCCCTGGCGTCGAGGGCCTGCGCAAGCGCGTGACCACCGGGCGCGAGAGGGCTGAGCGCGCCAGGGCCAGCCGCGAGAACGCCGTTCATGAGAAGACTGGACACGAGACCGGACATGAAAAGACTGGGCACGAGAAGACGGGTGGCTTCCTGGACCGCCTGGCCGCATGCCTGCGCCCGCTGCTCACCCTCGTGGAACAGCCCGACGCCACGCCGGACCTGGCACTGACCGCGCTGCTGGAGGCCGCCGAGAAGCTCGCGGGCACCGACGCCGCCTCCGGCGCCAGCAGGCTTTGGGACGGCGAAGACGGCGAAGCACTGGCCCAGCACCTGACCGCCCTGCACGACGCCCTGCCCATCCTGCCGCCCCAGCACGCCCGCACCCTGCCCGGCCTGCTGGACGCAGTACTGGACGGCCCAACCGTGCGCAGCCGACGCAGCCTGCGCGGCCGCTCCGGCCGCGAGCACCCGCGCGTGTTCATCTGGGGCCTGCTGGAAGCGCGCCTGCAGACCGCCGACGTGATCGTGCTGGGCGGCCTGACCGAAGGCGTCTGGCCGCAGACCGCCGAATCCGGCCCCTGGATGAACCGCCCGATGCGCGCCGCGGTGGGCCTGCCCTCGCCGGAAGAGCGCATCGGCCTGTCCGCCCATGATTTCGTCATGGCGAGCTGTGCCGCACCTTTGGCCATCCTCTCCGCAGCGCGCCGCCGCGCCGGCGCCCCCGCCGTGGCCGCGCGCTGGCTGGTGCGCCTGGAAGCCCTGCTCGGCGCCGATCGCAGACTGGTGCGTCACGATGCCGCCCAGTGGTGCCGCCTGCTGGACCGCCCGGACGGCCCGCCCATGCCCGTGTCGCCGCCCGCCCCCGCCCCGGCGGTCGCCTTGCGCCCCCGCCGCCTGAGCGTGACCGAAATCGAGACCTGGCTGCGCGACCCCTACGCCATCTACGCCCGCCACGTCCTCCGCCTGCGCCGGCTGGACCCGCTGGAGCAATCCGCCGACGCCGCCGATTACGGCAGCATCGTCCATGCTGGCCTCGGCCGCTTCTTCGCCCGCATCGGCCTGGGCTGGCCCGCCGACGCCGCCCGCCAGCTCACCGCCGACATGGACGCCGCCCTGGACGACGCCCACATGCGCCCCGCACTCGCCGCCTGGTGGCGCCCCCGCCTGCGCCGTATCGCCGTCTGGGCCGCCGAAGCCGAAGCCGACCGCCGCGCCACCGGCCGCGCTCTGGTCCTGGCCCCAGAAAAACCCGGCGAGTGGATCTTCGAGGCCCCAGCGGGCCTCTTCACCCTGCACGGCCGCGCGGATCGCCTCGAGCGCCGCCCGGACGGCACTATCGCCATACTGGACTACAAGACCGGCCAGGCCCCCACCTCGAAGCAGGTGGAGGAAGGCCGCTCCCCACAACTTCCCCTGGAAGCCGCCATGGCCGAAGCCGGCGCGTTCGGCCCCGAGCTGACCGGAGCCGCCGCAGAGCTGGTCTACTGGCAGATCTCCGGCGGCTTCGAGCCTGGTCAAAACCTGCCGCTGTTCCGCGGCAAGGCCGACAAGATCGCCGAAGTGTCCGCCGTTGCGCGCGAGAGCCTGAAGGCGCTGGTGGCCAGCTTCGACGACGCGGGCCGCGCTTACCTGTCGCAGCCATCGCCTGGGAGCGCGCCGCGGTTTTCGGAGTATGCGCGGCTGGCGCGGGTGTCCGAATGGGCGGCGGCGGAAGAGTAAGGCAGGCAAGGCCTTCTTTTTTGAAAAAAAAAGCAAAAAACTTTTGGTCCGCTGTCGCGCGCCTATCCGCAACCGCCGGGTGTGCGAACGCATGCTTGAGCTTGACAGGGAGTAAAAGTTTTTTGGTTCTTTTTTTGAAAAAAGAACTGCTGCCTTACCTATGATAGCTCAGCAAAGTCCCTGTCCCCTGCCCGGAACTGAGCACGAAATTGGCCGCGCTCAGCGCTCCTTGAAACGTCTCGGTTCCCAGCAGCGTGTGGGTGCTGTCGTACAGGCTGAGTGTGCCATGCGCGTAGCTGTCGGACGCGATGTCCTGACCGGTGAACAGGATGGCGTCACCCGACTGCCAGCCTGACAACGTGCCCGCCAGCTCGCCTATGGAGGGCGTGACCAGCGTGCCGGCAGCGCCGAACACCACGCCGACGGTCTCCACGCCGCCCAGCTGCAGCGCGGCGTGGCTGACGCCCAGGACGCCGCTGCCGCTGATTCCGCCCATGCAGGACAGCGTGCCGCCGGTGGCGCGTATGGCGCCCTGATCGACGATGTTGCCCGACAGGGTGCCGTAGCCCTCGATGAGCGAGTGCGCGCCGACCGTGACCGTCTCTCCGCTCGCCAGATTAGCGTTCCCAAGGTGGAGCACGCCGTAGATGGTGGCGGCACCGGCCAGGCTGACCGTGGCGCCATGCACGATGGACATGCTCCCGTGCGCCGCTTCGGTGCCCACATCCAGCGCGCCGGAGGAGACGTAGCTGCCGGCGCCATTCACGATGATTTCGGAAGCCGCGATGCCCGTCTGCCCGGCGGCCAGCGTGCCGCCGCTGACCAGCGTGTCGGTGCCGCTGGTGTCGACATGCGCATAATAGCCAGGGCGGCCCACGAGCAGGGCACCGGTGATGTCGATCTGCGCACCCTGCACCTCCAGCCTGCCACCTTGCCTTGTGGTGCCCACCTCGAACCGACCGTCCACCGTCCAGGCCGCCTGGCCGATATCGGCGGTGCCGCCATTGATGCTGACCGCGACACCGCCGGGTGCTGCGACAACGCTGCTGAGCGTGGCGCCCGCGCCGACGTAGAGCATGCCGCCCTCCTCGAAGTGGCCCGAGCGGAAATCGGAGTCGTTAATGCTGAGCACGCCCTTCGTGCTCAGCATCCCGGATTGCACGTACACCTCGCCGCCGGACGCGATGTCCAGCGCGTTGCCGCTGGACATTGTGGACACCGTGCCGCCTTCGATCAGCAGGCTGCCCCCGGCGAACGCCAGGATGCCGCCCTGTGCGCTCAGCTGCGCGGACGCGCCCTCCACCATCGCGCGGCCCGCTGAGGCCAAGGTGAGTGCGAAGCTGCCTGATGCCGTCAGCTTAGCCGTGCCGCCGAACAGGTCGAGCCCGCTCTGCTGGGCGTTGTTACCGTCAGGGTCGTCGATCCGGAAATTGCCCAGCGCCGTCAGCGTGCTGCCCTGGCCGAGGGAGATGGTGCCGGCGATGGAAGCCGCCGTGCCCGTAGCCGACATGCCAAGCGAAAGGGTGCCGTTCTGCGCGGCCTGCACCATGTCACCGGTGCCCACCGAGAGGAAGCCGGCGATCAGGCTGCTATCGGCCGACAGCGTCACCAGGTCGTTGGCCGTGAAAGGTGCGGCGGGGCTGCCGCCGAGCAGGCGCACCCCGTGGCCGGCGCTGTTCCACACGCCGTATTCCAGGCTGATCGTGTCATGCGCGGAGCTGCCGAGCACGGTGTTGCCCGTGACCGTCAGCGTGGCGCCTGTCACGGACACGGCGCCCGAACCACCACGGACGCCGATTTGCACGTCCCCGTTTATGGTGGAGACGTTGCCGGGCGACTGGCCCGGTCCGCTTCCCCCAATCGCCAGCGTACCCGCGCCGTGATTGCCCACGATGACGTTGCCGGTATCCATCCAGGCGACCTGACCGAAGGTGACCGAGCCGCTCGCTGTGGCGGCATTGCCGATGATCATGCCGCCGGTCGTGGTCAGCTCCGCATTGTATAGCGCCATCGTGCCTTGCCCGGTGTCGCCGATCACCGAAAGGCCGGTGATGGTGCCTGTGAAGAAGGTGCCCTGCAGCGATCCGGTACCCGCCGCCGAGGCCGCGCCGTCCTGCGTTCCCAACACCAGCGCTGGTCCCTTGCCGCCGCCCAGCATCAGGTCGCCGCCGGTGAGAACGGCCGTGCCTGTGCCGGACTCGCCCAGCACCAGCCGGCCCACGGAGACGCGCGACGGTCCGCTGAAGGGCGCATAGGTTTCAGTGAGTGTCCCCGTCCCGCCGGCCTGGCCGATGACGAGAGACGACGCGGTGCCGCCCTGCAGGCTGCCTGCCACGTTGATCCTACCAGCCTGGCCGGCACCGTTACCGGCCACCACACTGCCCTGGCCGATCAACAGCGTGCCGCTGTTCACTGACTGCCCGTCCTGCACGCCGACGTCCAGCGTGGCCGGCATGCCTGTGGACTGTCCGTCAGAGACGACGACGCCCAGCTTGCCGTCCAGCGCGCCCACCGTCGTCGCCGCGATGTCGAGCTCGCCATACGTGGCGGCACTGCCGATGCTGATGCTGTCGGCCAGTAACCCGCTGCCACCCATCACCTGCAGCACGCCGAGGGCGGAGACCGTGTCGCTACTGAACGCGCCGTCGAGTTCGTAGTAGCTGTGGCCCTCTGTGCCCGCGGTCAGGTTCAGCGCGCTGATGGTACCGGTCCCGGTGATCTCCCCCGAGCCCGCCAGATCCACCGTGTCGCCCACGCCAGGCACACCCGCCGGTGCACCCGTCGCCGTATCCAGCCAGTTGGCCGCGTTGCCGAAATCCGTCGAAGCCGTGCCGGTCCAGCTATAGGTCGTCATGATGCAATCCCCCGCTTTGCCCGTGGCTGGACAAGCATCGCCACGTTCATACCTGAAACAACACGATGCTGCACCCCCGGAACGTTCCGCTGTGCGCCGGCCCGCAATCGCGTGATCCGGCAATCCCGCGCGCCGCTTGCGCGATAGGGGTCCACCCACCCGCCAAGGACCCGCCCAGATGAACCCACCCGTCGAACACCACACGCTCGGCCGGCTAGCCGGCCGCGTGGCCGTGGTCACCGGCGCCGCCCGCGGCATCGGCCGCGCCAGCGCGCTCGCCATGGCCCGCGAAGGGGCTGACATCGTGGGCATAGACATCGGCGGCCCGGTCAGCGCCACGCTGGACGTCAAACCCGCAGCCACCCCGGAGCTGGAGGAGACGGGCCGCCTGGTGCGCGAGGCCGGCCAGGAATGGCTCGCCATCACGCTGGACCAGCGCGACCTGGCAGCCCTGCGTCGCGCCGCCGACCAGGTGCGCACCGAGTTCGGCGGCATGGACATCCTGTTCGCCAACGCCGGCATCCAAGGCTTCCGCTCGCTCCTGGAGATGGGGGACGCCGACTGGCACGACCAGATCGACGTGAACCTCACCGGCACCGCCAACACCCTGCGCGCCTTTGCGCCCTTGCTGGTGGCCCGCGGCGCCGGCCGCATCATCCTGACCAGCTCCACCCAGGGCCGCCACGGCACCAAAAACGGCAGCGCCTACTCGGCCACCAAATGGGGCATCATCGGGCTGATGAAGTCCGCCGCTCTCGAATTGGGAGAGCACAAGATCACCGTGAACGCGGTGATCCCCGGCCTGATCGACACCCCGCTCACCCGCCACGAGGAACGCTACGCGGCGGCCATCAAGGAGAGCGGCGGCACCCCGTCGGGCGACGCGGAAAAGGACGAGAAGACGGTGGAGGAGTCGCAGCTGAAAAAGACGCCGCTGGGCGTGCCGTTCATCGCGCCGGAAGACGTGGCGCCGGCGGTGGTGTTCCTGGCGTCAGACGAGGCGCGGATGATCAGCGGGGCTACGCTGGACGTGACAGGCGGGGACAGCGCGCATTATCAGTAAGGCAGGGCAAGGCCTTCTTTTTTGCAAAAAAAAGCAAAAAACTTTTGAGTCCGTTGTCGCGCGTCTGAGGAAGCGCGCGACCTATTTCTACAGATCAGTTGTTTGACACTCACTGTTATCAATGACCGCGGCACTCAAGCTTTGTCTGGTGTCAAACTTGGGTCACTTAGGCGCTGGCGTCGGAAAAATTGCTTCACCCTGCCGTCGCAGCGATTCATCCGTCGGCTGGGCTGCTCGCCATCTGGCGAGGGTTTCCGCCGGCCAATCATAGCCCGCAAACCGAACGGCGGCGAAGCTTGATCTCATGGCGTTGTCGTAGGCAATCACCTGGTCGATAAGGTCGGCGCGTGTGGGTGGATCGAGCGTGATGCCGTATCGGATCTCGATCCACGTGTACTCCAAATCGAGTTCAGACCTGAGCGTATATAAGGCTGTGCATTCCGTGAAACGCGCATCACCGTGGCTCACATCGCACGTGAAAGACAGTTTCTGCGAACCCGCCCCGAGATCGGTCCGAGGTGGTGCATAGCTGCCTATCCAGCCGTGATCAGGGTGGTTTCATAGGTCGGTAGAAGCAGGCGAACGTCGCGTGGTGCATCAAGGCCTGGCCCTCTGCACTGCTACAAAACGAAACCTCCGTTCTGGAATACCGTGCTTCCTGTTCAACCCGCTGTTGCTGCTCCGCGCTGATGGTTATGGGCAGGCGCGTTCCCACCATCCCATCCATGTCACCCCACCGGCGGACCGTGAGTGTCACGGGACCGATCTGCCTGATCGTGGATGAGCCCGACGGCGCAAGGTCAAAGGTGTGCTCAGGGTCGATGGTGATCGTCTGTCGCTGGGCCGGGTTACCGCGGCAGCCTTCCGACGCGGCCCGTTCGGGTGCTTCAAGCGGTAGGGCGCCGTGGTTGACTTGCGGATATACCGGTTTCCCGGATGGTAACTCGAAGAGCATTGGCTTGGGTGCCCGAACCGGGGGAATAGGCGTGGAGTCTGGGAAGGCAAATACTTCCGCGCCAAGCGCCACATAAACGCGCCCGTCAGCCTCGGCGCCGCAGGCCGGTATCGCCATGGCGTCTGGTGCTACCGATGTCTGTGAGGCTGCACCATGTGCAGACGCGACCGCCGATATGGATGCCAGGCACAGGACCTGGGATACGGTCCGGTAGCCGCCACGCAATGTGGGTTGTCGCGGTGCTTGCGTCGATTCAGTGTTCCCGTTTCAGGAGTTTCCCGAATCAGCTAATGAACACATTCTTTCCCCGAACCATCTCCTGCACGATCGCCTGTGCGGCCGCAGGGCGACTCGGCGCCTCAAGGATCGGCCGCCCCACCACCAGGTAATCCGCCCCGTTTGCAATCGCCGTAGCCGGATCAGCGCTCCGGCGATGATCGTGCAACGCGCCGTCCGCCATGCGCACGCCGGGCGTGACCACAAGCAGGCGCTCCGCCGCAGGATCGCCGGACCCCGCGCGCAGGCGATCCGGATTGTCATGCGCCGAGGCGATGATCCCGTCGCACCCGCACTCTAGCGCCGTGCGCACGCGCAACGCCACCAGCTCCTCCACCGTGAGCCGGTAACCCATCGCCGCCACCGCCGCGTCATCCAGGCTGGTCAGCACGGTGATAGCCAGCACCTTAAGCGAGGAGCCGCCGCGCCCCGCCACGGCTGCCTCGATGATCGCCCGGTCGCCATGCACCGTAACGAACGTGATCCCCCGCTCGGCGGCACCCGCCACACCCCGTTTAACCGTCTCGCCTATGTCGTACATCTTGTAGTCGAGGAACACCTGCTTGCCGGCAGCCACCAGCTCGTCGATCAGTCCGTCCGTGCCGGGCTGGAAGAACAGCCACATGCCGATCTTGAAAAACGACACGATGCCGTCGAGCTCGGCCACCAAGCGGCGCGCCTCGGCCACGGTGGGCACGTCTAGGGCGACTATGAGGCGGTCTTGCATGTTGGCGGGAAGCGGGCGCACGTGGGTCTCCGGTAAGGCAAGGCAAGCAAGGCCTTCTTTTTT
>CAXTCL010000005.1:0-41472 GCA_964242035.1 uncultured Acetobacteraceae bacterium
GAACCGCGACAGCGGAGTCAAAAGTCTTTTGCTTCTTTTCTTCAGAAAAGAAGGCCTTTCTTCCTTACCTTATGCCGCCCTTGCCAGGTTCATCTGCGACCAGATAGCCGATAAAGCACCAACGAGGTGATCCACGTCCCCGTCAGAATGCTTCGGCGAAGGCGTGATGCGCAACCGCTCGGTGCCGCGCGCTACCGTCGGGTAGTTGATCGGCTGTACATACACGCCGTGCTGCTCCAGCAGAGTATCGCTGATCTGCTTGCACAGGGTTGCATCACCGACCATCACCGGCACGATGTGGCTGGGGTTGTCGTAATGCGGAACGCCGGCGGCCGTGAGCTTGCCGCGCAGCAGGGCCACCAGGCGCTGCTGTTCGCGGCGTTCGGTGTCGCTGGCTTTCAGGTGCTGTATGCTCGCACGTGCGCCGGCCGCAATCGCCGGCGGCAGCGCGGTTGTGAAGATGAAGCCGCTGGCGAAGCTGCGCACGTAATCGACGAGGTTCGTCGAGCCCGTGATGTAGCCGCCGATCACGCCGTAGCCTTTGGCGAGCGTCCCTTCGATGACGTCCAGCCGGTGCATGATGCCTTCGCGTTCGGCGATGCCGCCGCCGCGCGGGCCGTACAGGCCGACCGCGTGCACCTCGTCGAGGTAGGTGAGCGCGTTGTGCTTCTCGGCCACATCGCAGATCTCGGCGATCGGCGCGATGTCGCCGTCCATCGAGTAGATGCTTTCGAACATCACCAGTTTCGGCAATGCGGGGTCGAGGGCGGCGAGGCGCCGGTCCAGGTCCTCGGGGCTGTTATGCGCGAACACCTCGATGCGGGCGCGGGAATGTCGCGCGCCTTCTATCATGGAAGCGTGGTTCTTGGCGTCAGACAGCACCACGCAGCCGGATAGGCGCGCGGCCAGCGTGCCGATCGCGGCCCAGTTGCTCATATAGCCGGAGTTGAAGAGCAGGGCGGCATCCTTGCCGTGCAGGTCGGCCAGTTCCTCTTCCAGGAGCACGTGATAGTGGTTGGTGCCGGCGATGTTGCGCGTGCCGCCGGCGCCGGCGCCGCAATGGTCCAGCGCCTCGTGCATCGCTTCCAGCACGAGCGGGTGCTGGCCCATGCCGAGATAGTCGTTGCTGCACCAAACCGTCACTTCGTCGCGCGCGCCGCCGACGCTGCCGGCGCGCTTGTGCATCACGCGCGGGAAACTGCCAGGCTGGCGCTGCAGGTTGGCGAAAACGCGGTAGTTGCCCTGGGTGCGCAGCGTGTCCAGCTCGGTCTGGAAGAAATCCTCGTAGTTCATGGCCAACCTATCTGTGCGGGTTCGGGGGACGGGCGTCGCGCCGAGGAGCGCGGGCGCTGTTGGGGATCAGATGGGGTGGATTTGGCGCGCAACCACCAGCCCCAGAGCGCGGTGAACGGCAGCGGCAGCACCAGCAGCGCGTGTTCCAGCACCGCGAGAGCCAGCATGGTGATGAGGAACACCAGGCTGGTGAAGGCCACCGGCGTGATGCCCGGGGCCTTTGCCATGTGCATGAGCCAGGCCGTCGCCAGCAGGCCGCCGCCCAGCGAGACGGGCATCAGCCAGTTCATCCGGCGGCGGGACATGAAGCTGAGCAGGTAGGTGAGGTGCGCGGGCAGGAACGCCTCGCCCAGGTTCAGCACGCCGAGATAGACGTTCAGCTTGGCGCTAAGCCGCATGCCCCACAGTACCATGAAGGTCCACAGCCCGACCTGGTTCGGCGTGCCCCAGCACGCCCAGAGCACGACTACGCCGGTGGCCAGTATGGCGAGCTCGTGGTGGATGCAGGCCTGCACGGCCTGACGGAAACGCCGCCAGCCCTGCGCGCCGGCCGAGCACGCGGTGGTGCGCGTGCCGGTCAGAAAACCCATGAAGAAGGCCATCTCGTGCCAGCCCCAGACGAGCACGCCGTAGGTGAAGGCCGCGTAGGCGCCGGTCAGCGAAATGTCGTGGCTGGTCTCGGCCAGGCGGTAGAGCGAGATGGCGGCCACCACCGAGAACGCGCTGAAGCTCCAGGGGAAGGTGCGCGGCGGGAGGTTGTTGAGGAATACGATCAGGCCGGTGGAGAACCACCAGACGAACAGGCAGTAGGCGGCAGGGGTTAGCCAGGCGGGCATCAGAAAGAAAGGCCTTCTTTTCTGAAGAAAAGAAGCAGAAGACTTTTGCTCCCTGTCGGCGAGTCTCCGGAGATGTCCGCGACAGCGGGGTCAAAAGTTTTTTGCTTCTTTTTTTCAAAAAAGAAGGCCTTGCTTGCTTGCTCTACCACGAAGCCGCCAACCGAACCTGCCCAGGCAAAGCCGCGCTGTTCACCGGCAACACATACATGCGCACAAAATTCACGCCCGCTGAAACCGTCAAAGCCAGATTCTGAACCTTGCCCGTAAAACCGCCACGCGCCCGAGCCGCAGCCTTGCGCTCGGTGATCACGCGGAAGCGCTCGAGCCCGCGCAGGAAAGCGGGGTTGTCCAGATCGAGCGTCACCGGGAACACCTGCTTGCAGATCTCTGTGGTGATGCGGAACACCTGCATATCGTATTCCGTGGGGTCCACGCCGAGTGCCGCGTGGAACGCCGGCCGTGCGTGGTCGCGGACATACATCGTGGCGAACACGGCGAGTTGGAAGAAGCGTATCCACAGGCGGTTGACGCCGGTGAGCAGCTTCGGGTCCGCGCGCATCAGCAGCGCGAACGCCTCGCCGTGGCGGAACTCGTCGCCGCACCATTGCTCGAACCACTGGAAGATCGGGTGGATCATGCGGTCGGGGTTGCGCTGCAAGTGGCGGAAGATGGTGATGTAGCGGGCGTAGCCGATCTTCTCGGAGAGATAGGTGGCGTAGAAGACGAATTTCGGCCGGAAGTATGTGTATTTCTTCGTCTTGGTCAGGAAGCTGAGGTCCACGCCTATGTCGAAATCCTTCAGCGTCTCGTTGATGAAGGCAGCGTGGCGGGCTTCGTCACGCGCCATGAAGGCGAACAAGTCGTGTATGTCGCCTTCGGGGATGCGCTTCTTGATTTCCGCGTAGAGCACGCAGCCGGAGAACTCGGCAGTCACCGAGCTGATCAGGAACTCCAGGAACTCCCGCCGCAGCTCCGGCGGCATGGCGGAGAAATCCTGCTTGAAGATTTCGGTCTGCACGAAGTGGTTGCGGTTGTGGTCCGCGCGCAATTCGGCGATCAGCGCGTCCCATTCGCCGCGCACCAGGCTAACGTCAACGCGGCTCATTGCCTCGAAATCGGTGGTGTAAAAGCGCGGGCTGAGCACGGTGTCCTGTTGCGCGTACAGCGTGGCGTCGTTGGGTGCCGCGCGCTTGGAGATCGCGTTCATGGGGTGCTCCTGGGCTGCAGAACCAGTTCCTCGGCGGGTATGAAGCCCACTTCGTAGAGGCTGGTGAGGTCGAAGATGGAGACGAACTCCGTCCACGCACGGCGCAGGGCGCCGGCGCGTATGATTGTGGCTTGGGTGCGGAACTGCCGGTTTTCACCGAAGTGCAGGCGGTCGGGCAGGCCGTGCACCTGCACCCGGTCGCCCGGACGTATGTCTATGCCGTCCGGCACGGCGTAGGCGTGGAAGCTGTCCAGGCTGCGCTCGAGGTCCACGTCGCAGGCGATGGTCAGGGTCTCGGCCATCTAGCTGGCGCCCGTGCTGGCGGTCTGCGTGGGGACGGGCATGGTCAGCAGGCGGACGAACACCGCCTCGTTGGCGCTGCCGAACGCTTCGATCTCCACGTCGCGGCCGGTCGAGGGATCGAGCAGCACCAGGCGGCCGTCGGCATAGCCGGTAAGGCGGAACGGCGCGGTTGAGCCGATCTTGTCGGCGCGGCGGGTACGGGCGAAGCCGCGCAGCGTGCCGCGCAGGAAGCCGTTCTGGCCGGTCATCACGTCCAGCAGGCGGCCGTTATCGGCCAGGGTTACGACCACCGCGCCGTCGTCCCGGTCGGCAAAGCGAAGCGTGCGTTCAGCGGTGGCTTTCGCGGCGGGCGGCTCCACGCCGCTGCCGCCAAGCCGGCCGACAACCGCGGCCAACAGCACGAAGCTCACGAGAGCGGCCGCGCCGAACAGAGGCACGCGCGGAAAGCTGCTGGTTTGCAGGTTTTTTCTCACCTGGCGGTCTCCTTCAGGCCCGCGCCATCCTGGCACGCATTGGCGCGTTGGCAAGCCTTACTTCCCGCCTGGGAACGGCCGCCACCACCGGATTCGCCTGCACGTGATCCGCCAAAGCCTGAGCCAGGATCGCGGACACTTCGGCCGCGTCCGGAATGCAGCGCAGCATCGGCTCGGTGTGCGCCATGCGCCACGGGCGGGCATGCGGCCACAGCACGAAGTAGGACAGCTTCTCGCCCGGCAGCATGCGCAGGGTCAGGTCACCGGCCTTGTTGGAATACTGGCGCAGGCCGGCGGACGCTACGCCGGCGAAGGGCAGGTTAAAGGATATGGGCAAAGCCAGGCCGGCGCTGACCACCACGCGATGCGTGGTAATGCTGTAGGTGGTGCTGCGCTGGATTGCCCACGCGTAGGCGCCGGCTAGGGCGAACACGGCGGCGGCCAGATAGGCCCGGTGCAGCACGACGAGCGACACCGCATGAGCCGAAGCGCCGTGCCGGGCGGCGGTGACGGCCGAGGCGATGATCAGCAGCGCGAAATAGGCGCCGATCAAGCGCATGTGGAAAACGCGCACGAACAGCGTGCGGGCGTCAGGGGCGCCCTGCCACAGGAGCGTCTCGCCCCCTGGCAGGCGGCCGGGCAGGCCGCGGCCGGCGAGGTGACGGGCGCTCACAGCAGCGGCCTCGAACGCTCTGGCGTGGCGTAGAGCAGGCCGCCCCCGTAATAGGCGGTGATCTTGTCTTCCTCGAGCGTTGTCACGGTGTCTGGATCCTTCAAAGCGGGGACGGTCGCGAAATGCGCGGCCAGAATGGCGTGCACCCTGATCAGGCGCTGGGCGTTGCGGAACGTTACGAAATGGGTGGGCATCAGCACGCGGCGGCTGCCGTATTCCGGCAGGGTCTCCACTTCCAGGTAGCGCACGATGTATTCCGAACGGTCGATCCACGCATCGATCACGGTGCCGGCAGGCAGGTTGTCGCCGCCGATGACGGTGTAGCCGCGCGGGTCCGGATCCTCTTGCGAAAGGAAGAAATCCTCTGCCGTGCGGAGCGGCACGATCTTGGGCAGGCCGTCGTCATAGGCGACTTCCGGCACGTCGGCGCGCTGTGCGTAGGCCGCCGGGCCCACGCCGTCGAGCATCGGGTTGCCGGTGGGCTCGAACGGCGCGCCGGGCCAGGGCAACACGCGCTCGGCGGCGAACACTTCTGCCTTCTCGCCGCGCGGGGCGGCGATGGTGTGGCCGTCGCCCATCAGGAAGTGCTTGGGCGGCGGCATCTGCGGAAACTCGCGCGCGTCCTGGCCGGGGAAGTCCGCCACCATCGGATAGCCCTCGCGGTGGTCTTCCCGCCGCAGCCACCAGATCAGGGCGGCGAAGAAGCCCCAGAAGGCATAAATGGCGAGCTGGGCCACGTCGAAATGGGCGAGGAGGGAGCCGTATCCTGGGTTCATGACGATGTCCTCTGTTTAAGGCTGGGGGTGTTCAGGTCAGGTTGGCGAGTGGCTGGATGCCCAGGCGCCGCAGAGGTGCCGGGCTGCGCACCAGAGGTCCCGCAGCGATGAGCGTGACGAAAAGCAGGACGATCTCGATCGTGTAGACCACGCCGTAGCCGGTGGCGGTGTCCACAAGGGCCGGGCCGAGACGGCCGTGCAGAGCGAGCACCGAGACGCCGTCGCGTATCAGGCCGCCGCTGGCCACCGCGATGCCGGCCGCCGAGGCCTGCACCGCACCCCAGATGCCGAGCGCCAGGCCGATCTGGCCCACGCCCGCCATCGCCATGGCGGCAGTGAGCGTGCAGTGCGCGAACAGGCCCGCACCAAAGCCGATGGTGACCACGCCGGTGGCGAACAGCGGTGTGGACTGCATGGGAGCGGCAAAAATCAGCGCCGAAAAGGCGAACAGGCCGGCCACAGCGCCCATGCACGCCAGGCGGTAAGGGTCCATGCCACGGCCGAGCAGCCTGGCGGCCAGGCCGAAGCCCACCAGGCCACCCACCGCAAGCAGCGCCGTAAAGGCGGTGGTGGCGCCGACCGTCAGATGCAGCACCTGGCCGCCATACGGCTCCAGCAGCACGTCCTGCATGCTGAAGGCCACGGTGCCGAAACCCAGCGCCACCAGGCGGCGCCGCGCATCCCCGGCGCGGTTAAACTCGGCCCAGGATTGCGCGAAGCTGGGGCGTGCACGGTCCGGGCGGGTCTCCGACGGACGCCGCGGCTCCTGCTTCCACAATGCGATGCCGTTCAGCACAACGGTGATGACGGCCGCACCCTGTATGCACTGGATAAGGCGGACTTCGGAAAAATGCGCGAGCGCGGCGCCGAACAATATGGCGCTTATCACCATGCCGAGCAGCAGCATCATGCAGAGCAGCGCTACAACCTTCGGGTGCTTCTCCTGCGGCGAAAGGTCGGTGGCCAGTGCCAGCCCAACCGTCTGCGTGGTGTGCAGCCCGGCGCCGACGAGAAGGAACGCCAGCGACGCGGCAGCCTGGCCGACGATGATAGGGCCGTTGCTGTCACCCGAGAGGATGATAAGCGCGAACGGCATGATGGCGAACCCGCCGAACTGCAGCATGGTGCCGAGCCAGAGATACGGCACGCGTTTCCAGCCGAGCACGGAGCGGTGGTTGTCCGAGCGGAAACCGACCACGGCGCGGAACGGCGCGAAGATCAGCGGCAGCGAGACCATGATGGCGACGAGCCAAGTGGGCACGCCAAGTTCCACGATCATCACGCGGTTCAGCGTGCCGATGAGTAGGACGGCGGCCATGCCGACTGTTACCTGGAAGAGCGACAGGCGTAGCAGGCGGGAGAGCGGCATGTCTTCGGTGGCGGCGTCGGCGAAGGGGAGGAAGCCGGTGCCTAGTTTGGTCCATTTGCCGGCTAGCTTGCGGTTTAGGGAAGGCAAGGAAGCAGTTCTTTTTTGAAAAAAAGAACCAAAAAACTTTTGCTTCCCCGCCGCTGCCACGGCGCGTGTGTTTCCTGCGGCATCCAACTGCTGCAAATGCGCGGTAGAAAAAGTTTTTTGGTTCTTTTTTTCGAAAAAGAACTGCTTGCTTGCCTGCCTCACCGCCGGGCGACCTCAAGCGCATGGCTTTTGTAGAACCCGCTGCTGACGCGATGATCCCGCCCAAGCCGCAACAGGGCCAAGCGTCGCGTGATGTCGCGCGGAGAGATCGGCTCGATCGCCGGCGCGCGGTCTGCGCGTGGGAACAGGCGGCCGACATTGTGCATCACCGTCAGCAGCGGCGTGCGTGGCGCGAAGGTGAACAGCACGGATTTCCTGGCGCGTAAGGCGAGGGCCTGGACGGCGGCGGCCATGTCCGGGGCACGGTAGTGGATGAGCGAGTCCATCGCGACGATGAAATCGAAATCGCCGAGTGCCGGCGCGGTCATGTCGCCGACCTGGAAATCGATGTTGAGCTCGCGCGGGGTGCGTTCGCAAGCGAGGTTTACCAGCGTGGGGGACAAATCGATCGCGGTGACGCTGGCGCCGCGGCGCGCGGCTTCGACGGAGAGCGCGCCGGTGCCGCAACCGGCATCCAGCAGGGTCGCACCCTGCAGGTTTTGCGGCAGCCAGGAGAGCAGGGTATTGCGCATTTCATTGCGGCCGGCGCGCACGGTGGCGCGTATGCCGCTTACGGGGGCGTCGGAGGTGAGACGGGCCCAGGCGTCTGCGGCGGTGCGGTCGAAATATTGTTCGAGCTGGCCGCGGCGGGCGAGGTAGGTGGCGGTCGCCATCATTCGTATCCCAGCAGGTCGAAGATCTCGCGGTCTTTCAGCGGCGTGCCTTCCAGCGGCTGGGTGCCGGCCCAGAGGGCGGCGGCTAGGCGCAGGTATTCGAGCTTGACGGCTTCCAGCTCCGGCGAGCTTTCCATTTCGAACAATGTGGATTTCTTCAGGCGCGAACGCCGTATCACGTCGAGGTCCGGGAAATGCGCGAGCGTAGAGAGGCCGGTGGCGGCGTTGTAGCGGTCCACCTGGTCTGTGGCGGCAGAGCGGTTGCAGATGACGCCGCCGAGACGGACATTGTAGTTGCGCGCCTTGGCGGCGATGGCGGCGACGATGCGGTTCATCGCGAAGATGCTGTCGAAATCATTGGCGGCGACGATCAGCGCGCGGTCAGCGTGTTGCAGCGGGGCTGCGAAACCGCCGCAGACGACGTCACCCAGCACGTCGAAGATCACCACATCGGTTTCTTCGAGCAGGTGGTGTTCCTTGAGGAGCTTAACGGTCTGGCCGACTACGTAGCCGCCGCAGCCCGTGCCGGCCGGTGGGCCGCCGGCTTCCACGCACATGACACCGTTATAGCCCTGGAAGACGAAATCCTCGACGCGGAGTTCTTCGCTGTGGAAGTTCACCGTCTCCAGCACGTCGATGACGGTGGGCTGCAAATGCTTGGTGAGCGTAAAGGTCGAGTCGTGTTTCGGGTCGCAGCCGATCTGCAACACGCGCTTGCCGAGCTTGCTGAAGGCGACGGAGAGGTTGGACGACGTGGTGCTCTTGCCTATGCCGCCCTTACCGTAAACCGCGAACACCTTGGCCGTGCCGATCTTGAGGTTCGGGTCAAGCTCCACCTGAACGCTGCCCTCGCCGTCGCCGCGCTTGGGCAGCAGGTTGTTCTTCGGACGCTGAAGTGTCTCGCTCATGCTGCCATCTCCGTGCCTACGCCTTCTAGTCTGTCTTCGAGGTCCTCGCCGGCGCTGCGCAGCGCGTCGAGAGTCGCCTGATCGGGCGACCAGTATTTCCGTTCCGTCGCCTCGATGAGCCGGTTGGCAATCTTCAGCGAGGCTTTCGGGTTCAGTGTAGCAAGACGCTCGCGCATCGTCTCGTCCAGAACGTAGGTTTCCGCGAGTTTCTGATACACCCAGGGAGAAACCTCGCCTGTGGTGGCCGACCAACCGAGCGTGTTGGTCACGTGCGCGTCGATCTCGCGCACGCCTTCGTAGCCGTGTTTTAGCAGGCCCTCGTACCATTTCGGGTTGAGGGCGCGCGTGCGTGTCTCGAGGTTCACCTGTTCGCTGAGCGTGCGCACGGTGCCGTCGCCGCGTGTCTGGTCGCCGATATAGACGGCGGCCGCGGTGCCGCCGCGGGCGCGACGCACGGCGCGGGTGATGCCGCCGAGCGTGTCGAAGTAATGATCGACCGTGGTGACGCCGAGCTCGATGCTATCCAGGTTCTGGTAGGTGACGTCGACGCTGGCGAGCACGTGGCTCAGCACGGTGCTCTGCTTCTCCGGGCGGCCGTCCACGCCGTAGGCGAAACCCTTGCGGCTGACATAGGCGTCCGCGAGTTCGTCCTCGTCGTTCCACACGCCGGCGCCGACCATCTGGTTTACGTTTGCGCCGTAGGCACCGTCGGCGTTGCCGAACACACGCAGGGCGGCCTGTTCCATGGTGCCGCCGTGGGCGGCAAGGAAGGAGAGTGCGTGACGGCGTATGTGGTTGTGCGTGACGGGCTCGTCCGCGTTGGCTGCAAGCAATGCGGCTTCGGCGAGAAGCTTGGTCTGCAGCGGCAGCAGATCGCGAAAGATGCCTGACAGCGTGAGGATGACGTCGATCCTTGGACGGCCCAGCTCGGCCAGCGGGATGAGTTGCGCGCCGGCGAGGCGGCCGTAGCTGTCGAAGCGCGGTGCGGCACCCATCAGCCAGAGCGCCTGCGCTATCGGGCCGCCTTCAGATTTGAGGTTGTCGGTACCCCAGAGGACCATCGCGATGGTCTCCGGATACGGCGTGCCGGATTCGGCGTGTCGCGCGATCAGGCGGTCGGCCTGGCGGGCGCCGTCCTGGCAGGCGAACACGCTTGGCAGACGGAAAGGGTCGAAGCCGTGCAGGTTCCGGCCGGTGGGTAGCACGGCGGTGTTGCGCAACAGGTCGCCGCCTGGTGCAGGGCGGACGTAGCCGCCGTCCAGCGCATGGATGATGGCAGGTATTTCGTGATCGGCGGCGAGCAGCGTCTCCAGCCGGTCGCGCTCTTCGCCAGGCGCGATGTTGGCGGCGTCCAGCATGCCGGCGCGTTCTTCCGCGTTCGGCGGCTGGCCGATCACGTGCAGGCCGTGCGGGATGAGCGTGTATTCCAGTTCGAGCAGTGCGGCACCCAGGCGTTGAATTTCGGCGAGCGCTGCTTCGTCCATCCATTCCGGTTCGGCTTTGGCGAGATCCAGCGTGCCAGCCTGCGTCTGGATGAGTGCCGCCAGCATTGTGCGCTGGTCAGCATCCGCATCGGGCTCCAGCGCGCGCCAGCGATCTAGCGACGCCTTCAGATCGACCAGGCCGCGATACAGGCCGGCGGTCGCCGTGGGCGGAGTGAGATAGCTGATCAGCGTCGCGTTGGCGCGGCGCTTGGCGATCATGCCCTCGGAAGGGTTGTTGCTGGCGTAAAGGTTGAAATTTGGCAGGTCCGAAATCAGCCGGTCCGGCCAGCATTCGGCCGACAATCCGGCCTGCTTGCCTGGCATAAATTCCAGCGCGCCATGCGTGCCGAAATGCAGCACCGCGTGGGCGCCGAAATCCTGGCTGATCCAGCGGTAGAAAGCGGCAAAGGCGTGCGTGGGCGCGAAGCCGCGCTCGAACAGCAGGCGCATGGGGTCGCCCTCGTAGCCGAAGGCGGGCTGTATGCCGACGAACACGTTGCCGAACTGCGCGCCGAGCACGAAGATCGCGCTACCGTTGCTCTGCTGGCGGCCGGGCGCCGGGCCCCACTGGCCTTCGATGTCGGACAACCAGTTCTGCGCGCGCACGTGCTCGTCGGTGGAGATGCGCACCGCGACGTTGGCGTCCGTGCCGTGCAAGGCGGCGTTGCCCTGCAGGATGGCGGCGCGCAGGGCGTCCACGCTGTCTGGCACGTCGACAGTGTATCCGGCGTCTTTCAGGCCGACCAGCGTGTTGTGGAGTGAGGCGAATACGGCAAGGTAGGCGGCAGTGCCGGTGGCACCCGCATTTGGCGGAAAATTGAACAGCACCGCTGCAATCTTGCGGTCGGCCCGCTGTGCGCGACGCAGGCGTACGAGTTTTTCGACACGCTGCGCCAGAGTCGCCGCGCGTTCCGGGTGGGCGACCATGCTGCGGCATTGCTGGCCGTCGCAACCCTCGCAGGGGTTGGCGGTCTGCGCGCGGCCGCAACGGCCGCCATAGGTCATCGGCAGGATGCCGCCATCCAGCTCGGGTATGGCCACCATGATCGTGGTCTCGACCGGCAGCAATCCGCGCGGATCTTCCTGCCAGGACTGCAAGGTCTGGAACTCGACGGGATGCGCGGTGATGTAGGGCACGTCCAGCGCCGCAAGCTGCTGTTCGGCCGCGTCGCGATCGTTGTAGGCCGGGCCGCCCACGAGCGAGAAACCGGTCAGCGAGACGACAGCGTCCACCTGCACCGCGCCGTCGCGCAGGAAGTAGCTGGTGATCGCCGGACGCTGGTCCAGGCCGCTGGCGAAAGCGGGGATCACGCGCAGGCCGCGCTGTTCTAACGCGGCGATCACGCCGTCATAGTGACGCGCGTTACCTGCCAGCAGGTAGGAGCGCAGCAGCAGCAATCCCACCGTGCCGCGGGCGCCCCAGGCGGGGAGCTTGTCCACGCTGGTGACGATGCGGCCGGGCGCGCGCGGGTGATACAGGCCGACGTCGGGATACTCGACCGGCGCTTCGACCTTCGCCAGCGTCAGCGCGGGTGCGCGCTCGCCGGCGGCATACCGCTCGACCAGCATGCGCACCAGGTTGGTGACGTTTTCCTGCGAGCCGGCCAGCCAGTATTGCAAAGCGAGGAAATACGCCCGCACGTCCTGCGCGGTGCCGGGGATGAAGCGCATCAGCTTCGGCAGCCGCTTCAGCATGCGCATCTGCGCCGCACCGCTGGAGGCTTCGGCAGAGCCGCGGCCGGCCGGCTTGCCGCGCAGCTTCTTCAACATGGCCAGCGCGCCGGTGGCTTCCTGGGACATGTCGAAACGGCCGAGCTTCGTCAACCTGGTGATCTCGCCCGCCGACATGCAGCACAGCATGGCGTCGCAATCCAGACGTCGCGCGGCCAGCGCCGGCAGCACCGCGCGCACGTGATCTTCCAGGAACAGCATGGTGGCGATGACGATGTCACCTTGCGCGATGTCCGCGTGACAGGCGGCCAGCGCTTCCGCGTCCGAGCCCCATTCGTCCGCCGCATGCACGACCAGGGTCAGGCCGGGTATCTCCGCACGCAGCACGTCCTCGGCGCGCGAGGCGGCGTCGGACAAATGGCTGTCCATGGTGACAATAACGACGCGCAAAGGTGTGGTCTCAACGCGCATAGTGGGCTTTCGCGTCATACAGGGTGTCGATGGTGATCGTCGTCACGCCGCGCTCCTGTGCGAAGTTCTCCGTGTTGCGGCGCGCCTTACCGCGAACGAAGAACGGTATCTTGCCGAGTTCGGCTTCTGCCTCTGCGGACCAGCGTCTTTCGGTATTTGCGGCCGGACTGGCGGCCTGCAAGATCGTCTCTGGCAACTTCTTGACGGCACCACCGAGATGCGACGGTGCCGCATCGGCGGAGAACTCGAAATCCTCACGGAACATCGTAATCAGGTGTTCCTCCAGGCCCATCATAAGCGGATGCACCCACGAGTCGAACAGCACGTTCGCACCCTCGTGGCCCATCTGCGGCGAATAGCGCGCCGGGAAATCCTGCACGTGCACTGGCGCCGATATCACCGCGCACGGCACGCCGAGCCGCTTGGCGATGTTGCGCTCCATCTGCGTGCCAAGCACGAGTTCCGGGCGCAGTTCGGTGACGCAAGCTTCCACGTCCAGGTAATCGTCGGTGATCAGCGCATCCACGCCGTAGCGCTTTGCCGCGTCGCGTACTTCGCGCGCGAACTCGCGGCTGTAGGTGCCGAGGCCCACGACCTCGAAGCCCATCTCCTCGCTGGCGATGCGGGCGGCGGCGACCACATGAGTAGCGTCGCCGAAGATGAAGACGCGCTTGTTGGTGAGGTAAGTGGAGTCCACCGAGCGCGAGTACCACGGCAGGTTGGACGCGCCGGCAGCGAGCGACTCGGGTATTTCGACACCGGCGAGTGCGGCCACCTCGGCGATGAAATCCTGCGTGGCGCCAACGCCGATCGGGATCGTCTTCGTGTAAGGAAGCTGGAAGTTACGCTGCAGCCAGGAGGCTGCCTGCATGGCGATCTCAGGATACAGCACGACGTTGAAGTCGGCATCCGGCAGGCGAGCCAGGTCCGCGGGGGCGGCACCTTCCGGCGCGGTGACGTTTACGTCTATGCCGAGCTGGCCAAGCAGTTTGGTGATCTCGCGCACGTCGTCGCGGTGGCGGAAACCCAGCGCGCAAGGCCCAAGTATGTTGCAGCTCTTGCGCGCGCCGGCTGGCTTGGTGCGTGGCTTCGCAAAGGCGCGCACGAGCTGGTAGAAAGTCTCCGCAGCACCCCAGTTTTCCTTTTTCTGGTAGGCCGGCAGTTCCACCGCCACCACAGGGATCGGCAGGTTCAGCGCGCGCGCGAGTCCACCCGGATCGTCCTGTATGAGTTCGGCGGTGCAGGACGCGCCCACGAGCAACGCCTGCGGCTGGAACCGATCATAGGCGTCGCGCGCGGCGGATTTGAAAAGCTCGGCCGTATCGCCGCCAAGATCGCGCGCCTGAAACGTCGTGTAGGTCACCGGCGGACGCGCCGCGCGCCGCTCGATCATGGTGAACAGCAGGTCTGCGTAGGTATCACCCTGCGGCGCGTGCAGCACGTAATGCACGCCGCGCATGGCGGTCACCACACGCATCGCACCCACATGCGGCGGGCCCTCATATGTCCAGAGCGTGAGCTGCATCGGACTAGACCGCCAGCTTCGTGCGGCGCTGCAGCGGACGCGCGAAAAGCTCGGCCAGGTCGCTGGCCTGGTTGTAGCCCTGTATCGGCGTGAACAGCAGCTCGATCGACCATTTCGTGGTGATGCCTTCCGCCTCCAGCGGGTTGGCCAGCCCCAGACCGCACACCGCGATGTCGGGCCGCGCGGCGCGGCAACGGTCGAGCTGCCGGTCTACGTCCTGGCCCTCGCTCAGGAACGTGCCTTCCGGCAGCAGCGCCAGCTCTGGCGTCATATGTTCGCGGTGGAGATACGGCGTGCCGACCTCGACCAGTTCCATGCCGAGTTCACGCGCGGCGAATCGGGCAAGCGGGAGTTCGAGCTGGCTGTCCGGAAAGAAGAAGATGCGTTTGCCTGCCATCTTCTTTTGCGCGACCGCGAGTGCGGCCGAAGCACGCTGGCGCGACGCGTCTGTGGCCGCAGCGAAACGCGCAGCCGGCACGCCGAACGACTCGGCCGCCGCGCGCAGCCAAGCGGTGGTGCCCTCTTCGCCGAGCGGGAATGGTGCCGACAGGCGCGTGGTACCACGTGCTTCCAGCGCCCGCGCGGTGTCTGCCAGGAATGGCTGTGCCAGCAGCATCACCGTATCCGGCCCAACACCGGGCAGATCGACGGAACGGCGCGGCGGCAGGAAGCTGACGCGTTCGATCCCCATGGCGGCGAACATGCGGCGGAACTGGTCCTCCACCACTTCGGCCAGCGCGCCCACCACCAGCAGCGAAGGCTGCGTGCCCGCGGCGATACGCGGCATGATCGGCACCAAGGCGGCCAGGCACGCATCCTCGCCCTGGGTGAACGTGGTCTCTATGCCGCTGCCTGAATAGTTCAGCACGCGAACCTGCGGCATGTGCGTTGCCGACAGGCGTTCGGCGGCGCGCGAGAGGTCCAGCTTGATGACCTCGGACGGGCAGGACCCGACCAGGAACAACAGCTTTATCTCCGGCCGGCGCGCCAGTAACTGTGACACCACGCGGTCCAGCTCGTCATTGGCGTCGGCCAGGCCTGCCAGGTCGCGCTCGTCGATGATCGCGGTGGCAAAACGCGGCTCGGCAAAGATCATGACGCCGGCGGCAGATTGTATGAGGTGCGCGCAGGTGCGGCTGCCAACCACGAGGAAGAACGCGTCCTGTATCTTGCGATGCAGCCAGACGATGCCGGTCAACCCGCAGAACACTTCACGCTGTCCGCGCTCGCGCAGCACTGGGGCGTCAAGGCAACCGGACGTAGCCCGCGCCTGCAAAGTCGCCGACATCAGGCCTGCCTCAGGCCAAGCGCCGTCTGGTGCCAGGGGTCCTGCTCGGCCAGGCGGGCAGCGCGCAGCTTCAGCACGAACTGCACCGCATTGACCACGTAGCAGCCGTAGGCCGCCAGCGCCAAGAGCATCAGATGCTGCGTGTCCAGCGAATGCGACAGCAGCGCCACCAGATAGGCTGTGTGCAGCCCGATGACGATCATGCTCATCGCGTCTTCCCAGAAGAACGCAGGCGCAAACAGGTAGCGGCCGAAGATCTCCTTCTCCCACACCGCGCCCGTCACCATGATCGTGTAGAGCACGAAGGTCTTCGCCAGCACCGAGACGTTGGCTGCCATCTCACCATTGCCGGTGAGCAGGTAATGCAGCACGAACCCAAGGCTGATCAGGAACACCGCGAACTGCGCCGGCGCCAGCACACCTTGCACAAGCGTCCAGGGAGAAGCGTCGCGGCGGCGCTTCTCTTCGGGTGTGTAAAGCGGACGCACGGTGCTGTGCCTTGCCGTCCCAGGCGCCTGCACCTCGACGTTCTGCACGTGGCGACCCGTGGTGGCGCCCCAGGGGCAGCTATCGACTGACCCTACCAGTCGCTCCAATGCCGAGAATGCGAACATTGTCCTATGATCCTTCCCCGGGCCGGTCTTCCGGGCGACGTCCCGGGAGACATCTGCCGCGCTGGCTTGGCCAATCCACGTGCCTCGCCTAGACCGAAGGCTACGGCCACCCCCGAAGAACTGTCAAGCAAACCTTACGTAAATCTAGCTTGACACTTTTCGCCGATGCCGCTCTGAATAGTCGGGCACACAGGGGCGATGGCGCCAATGCGATCCCAGCCGGTATTCGACGAGAGCAGGACGGAAGCCGGGGCGATGCGGCTGGTGCGCGGCCCGTCCGGCTGCCGCCAGCCGCTACGCGCCCCTGCGAGTCCGGCGCAGATCTGTCAGGATGCGCTGACACGCACGGTGCAGGACGAGGTGATCCCCCGCCTGCTGACGTCACGCCGCCCGCAGGCCATGGCGCTCGCCGATCTCCAGGCCGAACGTCCCGGCCCGGCGCAGGTGAGCCATCTGGTGGGCCTTCTGCTGGACGGCAGCCAGGCCGAACCCAACGCCTATGTGCAAGCGATGCAGAACGGCGGAACGCCGGTCGAAACGCTGTTCCTGGATCTGCTGAGCCCGGCCGCGCGACTCCTGGGCGAGATGTGGGAGGATGACACTTGCACGTTCACCGACGTGACGGTGGGCCTGTTGCGCCTGGCCGATGTGATGCGCCTGCTGGGCCGCGACTCTACCGGCGATGTCACCCCGCTGCCGGCGGCACCCAGCGCGCTTCTGGTGCAGATGCCTGGCGAACAGCACGGCTTCGGCCTGGCGATGGTGGTGCAGTTCTTCCGCCGCGCCGGCTGGAATGTCCGCGCGGAACCGGCGGTGACCAGCGCCGGGCTGGCGGATCTGGTGGCGGCCCGGTGGTTCGGCCTGGTCGGCATTTCCGTCGGCGGCAGTGACAGGCTGGAGTCGCTGGCGGCCGACATACGCGCCATACGCCGCCGTTCGCGCAACCGCGCGATCGGCGTGATGGTCGGCGGCCCGCCTTTCGTGGCGCTCCCGCAGCTCGCCGACATGGTGGGCGCGGATGCCACCGCGGTGGATGGCCGCCAGGCGGTGCGCGCGGCGCAGAGCCTGGTCGGTTTGCGCGCGGGCGCACGATGAGGAAGCAAGCAAGCAGTCCTTTTTTGAAAAAAAGGACCAAAAAACTTTTATCACCCCGCATCTGCACCAGCCGGGTGCCTCCTGTGTGCGCGCACGTTGCAGCGTCGGGGAAACAGGAGTTTTTTGCTTCTTTTTTGCTAAAAAGAAGGCCTTGCTTTCTTACGGTGACAAACATTTCCCACCAGGATAGGGACCACAAAAAACACGCAGAAACGGCGTAGGCGGGAACGGGTCATGCAATGGAGGATCTCGGCTCTCGTGAAAACATTTGCTTCACCTGACAGCTCCCTGGGCAGTCTGGACGCGCAATCCGTGGCGACGCTCATCGCCACCGCATCCGACATCGCACTGATCGTCGATCAGGACGGCACGATCCGTGACATGGCTTTCCAGAGCGAGGAACTTTCCGCCGACCTCGACACGAGCCGGGACTGGATCGGCCGCAAATTCGCCAGCACGGTGGTGAGCGACAGCGTGGCCAAAGTCACCCACCTGCTGGTGGATGCGGCCACCCCGCACGCCAAGCCGAAATGGCGCCACCTCAATCACGCGACATCCACCGGCGCCTCCGTGCCGGTGCTGTACTGCGCCGTGCAGGTGGGCCATGACGGGCGTGCGGTCGCGTTCGGGCGGGACCTGCGCGCGATGTCGCTTCTGCAGCAGCGCCTGGTCACCGCGCAGGAAGCGCTGGAGCGCGACTATTCGCGCATGAGCGAAGTGGAAGCGCGCTACCGCCTGCTGTTCCAGATGTCCTCCGAGGCGGTGCTCATATTGGACCCTGTCCGCCACCGCGTGGTGGAAGCCAACCCGGCCGCGCGCCAGTTGTTCCATGTGCAGGCGGACAAGCCTTCCGGCCAGACGCTTGCGCAATTGTTCTCGCGTGACACCGTGGAAAGCGTGACGGCGCATCTTGGCGCAATACGCGCCGACGGCCGCGCAGAGGAGTTCGCCGCGAAACTCGCCGCCGACGATGCGCCGGTGATGGTCTCCGCCCTGCTGTTCCGGCAGGAGAACGCAACCCTGTTCCTGGTGCGCATCACCCAGGCCGCCGACGGGACGCAGCGCACGCCCGATGTGAAACGCACCTTGCTGCGCCTGGTGGAAAGCGCGCCTGACGGTTTCGTCGTCACCGACAGCACCGGCAACGTCCTCACAGCAAACAACGCCTTCCTGGAGATGGCCGGCCTGGCCGACGAGGATCTGGCGCGCGGCGAGTCGCTGGACCGCTGGGTCGGCACCTCCGGCGTGGAACTCGACGTGCTGATCACCAATCTGCGCCAGCGCGGCTCGGTGCGCTTCTTCACCACCACGGTGCGTCACGAGGATGGCAGCTCGGCAAAGGTGGAGATCTCCGCAGTGGCCATCGGCAACGGCGGGCAGCCGTCCTTCGGCTTCGCAATACGCAACATCGGCCCGCGCCTGCTGGTGGAGTCCCAGGCCACGCGCGCCCTGCCGCGCTCCATAGAGCAGCTGACGGAGCTGATCGGCCGCGTCTCGCTGAAGGAGCTCGTGCGCGAGTCGACCGACGTGATCGAGAAACTTTGCATCGAGGCCGCCCTCGAACTCACCGGCGACAATCGCGCGTCGGCCGCCGAGATGCTCGGGCTGAGCCGGCAGAGCCTTTACGTGAAGCTGCGCCGCTACGGCCTGGGAGATCTCGCGACCAATGAGCAGAATTAGCCGCGTGGACACCGCCGCCCCCGCGATCAGCATCGCGCGCCCGCCGCGCACAGGGGCCGCCGCCTATGGCGAGCTGCTCAAGCCGATCACCTGGTTCGCGCCGATGTGGGCGTTCGGTTGCGGCATTGTCTCCGCCGGCCAGCCCGTCGCCGGACGCTGGCTGCTGGTGGCCGCCGGCGTGGCGCTGTGCGGCCCGCTTGTCACCGGCACAAGCCAGGCGGCGAATGACTGGTTCGACCGCCATGTGGACGCCATCAACGAGCCGGGCCGCGCCATCCCGTCCGGCCGTGTGCCCGGCCGGGGCGGCCTCATCCTGGCCCTGGTCTGGACGGCGCTGTCCCTGGCGGTGGCGTGGTTCCTCGGCCGCTGGGCGTTCGACGCCACGATCGTGGGCCTTGTGCTCGCCTGGGCCTACAGCGCGCCGCCGCTTCGGCTGAAGCTGAACGGCCTGGCCGGCAACGCCGCCTGCGGCGCCTGCTACGAGGGCCTGCCCTGGTTCACCGGCGCCGCCATCATGGCCGGCGCGCTGCCGTCCGCTGGCATCATCGCCGTGGCCGCGCTCTACAGCGTCGGCGCGCACGGCATCATGACGCTGAACGATTTCAAGTCCATCGATGGCGACACGCAGATGGGCGTGCGCTCGCTGCCGGTGATGCTCGGCGCCGAGCGTGCCGCGAGCCTGGCCTGCCTGGTGATGGCAGCACCGCAGGTCGGCGTCGTGGTCCTGCTGCTGGCCTGGGGCTTTCCCATCCACGGAGCTTTGGTGGCCGCATTGCTTGCAGCCCAGATCGCGCTGATGGCCAAATTCCTCAAGGATCCGCGCGAAAAGGCGCCCTGGTACAACGCCACCGGCACCAGCCTTTATGTGTTGGGCATGCTGGTCACCGCGTTTGCCCTGCGGGCGATGCACGGATGAACGCGCTCGGCTGGCCCGCCATCATCCGCCTGGGCGTCGTGAACGGCTGCCTCGGCATGGTCGTGGCTCTCGTCACCTTCACGCTGAACCGCGTGATGACGGTGGAGCTGGCATTACCCGCCATCGTACCGGGCGCGCTCGTCGGCCTGCACTACGCCGTGCAGCTCCTCCGCCCCCGCTTCGGCTTCGGCTCGGATTCCGGCGGGCGCCGCACGCCCTGGATCATCGGCGGCCTGGCGGCACTCAGCACCGGCGGTGTGCTTGCGGCAGCCTCCGTCAGCGTGATGGCCGGCCACCGTCTGTCCGGCCTGGCGCTCGCGGTGCTGGCCTACGCGCTGGTCGGGTTGGGCGTGGGCGCGGTTGGCACGTCCTCTCTCGCTTTGATGGCGGTGCGAGTGGCCCCAGCACGCCGGCCTGCCGCGGCCACGGTGTTCTGGCTGCTGATGATCGTGGGCGCCGTCGTCGCTGCGGGCACCGCCTCGCACTCTTTGCACCCGTTCTCGCTGGCGCTGCTGCTGCGCGTCTCCGCCGCGATCTCCGGCGCCGCCTTCCTGGCCGGCACTGCCGCGATCTGGGGCGTGGAGCGCGGTCGCACCGCCGCGCCCGCGTGCCACACCGCCAGCTTCGCCGCGGCGCTGGCGGAGACCTGGCGCGAGCCGGCTTCGCGCCGCTTCGCCATCTTCGTTTTTGTCGCCATGCTGGCCTACAGCGCGCAGGAACTCATACTCGAGCCGTTCGCCGGCGTGGTGCTCGCTTTGCGGCCGGACCAGACCGCCGCTCTGACCGGCCTGCACCAGAGCGGCGTGCTTGCCGGCATGATCCTGGTCGCCATAGGCGGTAGCCTAGCCGGCGCTGGCCGCGCCCAGGCGTTTCGCTGGTGGACCATGGGCGGCTGCGCAGCCTCCGCGCTCTGCCTCCTGGGCCTCGCCTTCGCCGGCCTGGCCGGCTCAGCCTGGCCGCTGCGCGCCAACCTGTTCGTGCTCGGCATCAGCAACGGCGCCTTCGCTGTCTCCGCCATCGGCGCCATGCTCGGCCTCGCCGGCAGGGGGCCTGGTGCGAGAGAGGGCGTGCGCATGGGCGTATGGGGCGCGGCCCAGGCCATAGCCATGGGCGCAGGCGGTCTGCTCAGCACCGCCGCCAGCGACGCCGCGCGCACCCTGCTCGGCGCACCCGGCCCCGCCTACGCCCTGGTGTTCGCCTTCCAGGCCGCCCTGTTCCTGTTCGCCGCCCGCCTCGCCTTTAGCCTCTTCAGCACCACGGAAAGCCCGGCCCGCCCGGCCGCCACCCTCCAGATCGCCGCCACATGACATTGGAGCCCAACATGACCAACACGCTCACCTATGATGCCGTGGTCGTCGGTGGCGGCCCCGCCGGCGCCACCGCCGCGGCCGACCTGGCGCAGGCCGGCCGCTCGGTCCTGCTGCTGGACCGCGACGGCCGCATCAAGCCCTGCGGCGGCGCCATCCCGCCGCGCCTGGTGCGCGACTTCGCCATACCCGACGCTCAGATCGTCGCCCGCATACGCGCCGCCCGCATGGTCTCGCCGAAGGACGTGCAGGTGGACATGCCGATCGACGGCGGGTTCGTCGGCATGGTGGACCGCGAGCATTTCGACGAGTGGCTCCGCGTGCGCGCCGAAGAATTCGGCGCCGTGCGCCAGACCGGCGCCTTCGAGCGCGTTGAGCACGATGCGGACGGCGTGGCCGTCGTGGTGTTCCGCGCCAAGGACGGCACGCCAGGCCGCATCCGCGCCCGCGTGGTGGTGGGCGCGGACGGCGCGAAATCCGCCGTGGCCAAGCAATGCGTGAAAGGTGCCGACCGCGTCCCCTACGTGTTCGCCTACCACGAGATCCTGCGCGCCCCGGCAGAAGCCACCGACACGCTGGGCCGCCTGTTCGAGCCTGGCCGCTGCGACATCTTCTACCAGGGCAAGCTGTCGCCGGATTTCTACGGCTGGGTGTTCCCGCACGGCGACACGGTCAGCGTAGGCTCCGGCTCGGCGAAAAAAGGCTTCTCCATACGCGGCTCGGTGAGCGATCTGCGCGCCGCCGCCGGCCTGACGGACGCGCAGACCCTGCGCCGCGAGGGCGCGCCGATCCCGATGAAGCCGATGAAGCGCTGGGATAACGGCCGCGACGTGGTGCTCGCGGGCGACGCCGCCGGCGTGGTGGCACCCGCCTCCGGCGAGGGCATCTACTACGCCATGGAAGGCGGCCGGCTGGCGGCGCAGGCGGTGGACAAGTTTTGCCGCACGGGCGACGCACGCGCCCTGCGCGAACCGCGCCGCCGCTTCATGAAGGCGCACGGCACGGTGTTCCTGGTGCTGGGCATCATGCAGTGGTTCTGGTATAGCAACGACAAGCGCCGCGAGAGCTTCGTCGCCATGTGCCGCGATCCCGACGTGCAGAAGATGACCTGGGACAGCTACATGAACAAGAAGATCACCCGGGCGAAGCCGGCAGCGAAGGCGAAGATATTCTTCAAGGATCTTGCCCATCTGCTGGGCATCGCCACGCCTACGGCAAGTTAAGCAAGGCCTTCTTTTTTGAAAAAAGAACCAAAAAACTTTTGCTCCCTGTCGGCGGGTGCTGAAACACCCGCCCCCGGAAGTAAAAGTTTTTTGGTTCTTTTTTCAAAAAAGAACTGCTTGCTTTCTTACCAACACGCCAAGCCACCCAACTAACAAATCAGAACGAGGACGCCCGACCGTGCTGCTGGATACCGCCACCTACCAAGACGACGAAGTCCTCACCGCACCTGCGCCCAAGCGCCGCACCAAACGCCACTCCCGCACGCTGCCGCTGCGCGTCGGCACCCGCCGCTCGCCGTTGGCGCTGGTGCAGACGCGCAACTTCCTCGATCTGCTGCGTGGCGTCTGCCCCGTGCTGCGCGGCATGGAAGTCTTCGAGGAACACGCGATCCAGACCACAGGCGACGCCGTTCAGGACCGCCGCCTGGCCGATATCGGCGGCAAGGGCCTGTTCGCCAAGGAGATCGACGAGGCGCAGATCGCCGGCCGCATAGACTTCGCCGTGCACAGCCTCAAGGACTTGGAGACCAAGCTGCCGGACGGCATCGTGCTCGCCTGCACCCTGAAGCGCGAGGACGCGCGCGACACGCTGATCTTCGGCCACCCGGTCGAACACAACGACAATCCCTACGCCGCCCTCCCGCACGGTGCGCTCGTCGGCACGTCGTCGGTCCGCCGCCAGGCGCAACTGCTGCACGCACGGCCGGACCTGCGCATGGCGCTGATACGCGGCAACGTGCAGTCCCGCCTTTCCAAAGTGCGCGCCGGCGACTGCCAGGCGAGCCTGCTGGCGCTGGCCGGCCTCAAGCGCCTCGGCATGGAACACGAAGCCTCCGTCATTCTGGACACCGAGATCATGGTGCCGGCCGCGGCGCAGGGCATCGTCGGCGTCACCGTGCATGAGGACGACGTGGAGCTGCTGGAGATGCTCTCCGCCATCGAGGACCCGCAGGCGCGCGCCGTGGCCACCGCGGAACGCGCGCTGCTGGGCGTGCTGGATGGCAGCTGCCATACGCCGATCGGCGGCCACGCGCGCGTACTGCCGAACGGGCGGCTGCACCTCGTGGGCCTGGTGGCGCGCGCGGATGGGACGTTTCTGCTGCGGCGGTCTCTGGAGGGGCTGCCTAAGGATGCCGAGCGTATCGGAATGGAGCTTGGGGCTTCGCTTAAGGCGGATACTCCGGCGGATGTGTTTGGGTGAAGGAAGCGAGCAGTTTTTTTTAGAAAAAAACCAAAAAACTTTGCTTCCCCGCATTTGTGGTGGGCGCGTATTTCCGGAGAGATACGCTCGCTGATAACGAACCCGAACAGCCTTCCTGCCGTCGCTCCGCGAAGCTGACTGGCGGAGAAGATAGGCGCGCTTAGCGTGCGAATGAGATTTGACGCCAATAAGCCGGTAGAGCGCCAAGAGTCCTCTTCTTGCGAGTGCCAGCCCGTATTACAAACGTTTCCTAGATGTATTCCGCTTGGAGAATTTGGAGGAAGTCGCCTTCCTTGGCGGTCAGATCTTTCCAGTGCGGATGGGCGCGCGATTCCACAAGGCGTCCTTCCTTCTACGCCACTCGAGGGTTCAACCGCACGATCGCCCAATTCAGCCAGAATGCGAAGCTCACCCACACCAGATACGGCACGAACAGCCAGCTCGCCGTCACCGAATACGGCCGAAGCCCGATCACCAGCGCCAGGACGGAAACCCACAGGAACGCGTTCTCCGCCAGCGCCAAGTCCGGCCGCTTGAGTTTGAAGAACAGCGGGCTCCAGCACAGATGCAGCACCCAGTTCGCCCCGAACAGCACCGCCACCTGCGTGCGCCCCGCCGCGTCCGGCGCCCCGCGCCAGGCCAGCACGCCGGCCACCGCGGCGGCGCCCAGGATCAGCGTCCAGGCCGGACCGAACAGCCAGTCCGGCGGCTGCAGCCGCGGCTTGCGCAGTTGCCTGTACCAAGGCCCCACATCGGTCAGCAGCCCGCCGGCGCCGGCCAGGACAAGCGCCAGCAGCGCCGCTACGATTATCGTCCACATACGCAAGTCTCTCCGGGTCGCCAGGCGCCTGCGCCCATGCACGTGGTCAGGCTAAGGAAGGAAGTAGTCCTTTTTTGAAAAAAAGGACCAAAAAACTTTTGCTCCCTGTCGGCGGCAGACTGGAAAGTCCCGCGACAGCAGACCAAAAGTTTTTTGCTTCTTTTTTGCAAAAAAGAAGGCCTTGCTTGCCTTATACTACTCCCGCGCCCGTGCCGGCCGGAGCAGCCAAACCGACACCACCATCACCATGATCAGCACCGCCAGCACCACCAGCTCCATCATGGACGCCCGGAACAGCTTCTCCGCCGCGTCGCTGAGCGAATCGTCCTTCGTCGTCTCGGAGGAGCGCAGCGTGATCACCAGCACCCGCCGGATCGTGGCGATCAGCCCCACCACCAGGAACGGCTCGCAGGTCAGCTCGCCGGACCGCATGGAGGCGCGCACCGTGTGCAGTATCTCGATCACCATCAGCACGAACAGCAGCCGGTCCATCACCAGCAGGATGGAGTGCGTGCCGGTCCAGTCGGCCAGCCCGGCCCAGAGCTGGTCGGCGGCGCCCAGCAGTCCGACCAGGGCAGCGAGCGAGAGCAGCGCGCCGAGCGCCATGTAGGCGCCGTGCTCCACCCAGCTGAACGCTTCGGAGGCTCGCGCGAGCAGCCTGGCTTCTTCCGGCTTGCTTGCGTCCATCATCCGTCCCGCTGCAATGTTCCGCGAAACATGCCCCGGCCAGCATATTTCCGCAATTTCCGGAACCCTGCGCAACCGTGCCGGAAGGCAGGGGTTTGTGCCTCTGGTATCGTTTGTATGGAAGGCGCCGTTCCCCGGCTTGACACCGCACGGAGACCGGACACTTCCCAAAATGCAAGGCCGTGCGCCAAACGCGGAAAATGGGAGACTGAACGCCATGCCGAAAGCCCTGGTCCAAGCGGCGCCGCTGCCGTCACCGCTGCGCACCGCCCTCCTGGCAGCCACGGCGGCCACCGCCTGCATCCTAGCGGCGGCCGCCGCGCATGCGGACACGCCGGACCCTGCCCTGATTGAACACGGCAAGTACCTCACCAATGCCGGCGATTGCCAGGCGTGCCACACGGCACCCGGCGGCACCCCCTTCGCGGGCGGGCTCTATATGAACACGCCGTTCGGCCCGATCTCCACGCCGAACATCACCCCGGACAATGACACCGGCATAGGCAAGATCACCGACGACCAGTTCGTTCGCGTGTTCCACCAGGGCATTGGGCAGAAGGGCGAGCGCCTGTATCCCGTCATGCCGTTCCCTTGGTACACCAAGGTGACGCGCGACGACACGCTCGCCATAAAGGCGTACCTGTTCTCGCTGCAGCCGGTGAACGCGCCGCGCAAGCCGCTGAAGCTGGTGTTCCCCTTCAACATACGCGCCGCCCTGATCGGCTGGGACGCGGTGTTCCTAAAGACCGGCGAGTTCAAGCCGGACCCCAAGCAATCTGCACAGGTGAACCGCGGCGCTTACCTCGTTCAGGGCCTGGAGCATTGCGGCGAGTGCCACAATGGCAACAACCTGCTCGGCGACACCAGCCTGGCCGCCAGCCTGCGTGGCGGCCCGATCGACAAATGGTACGCGCCGAACATCACGTCAGACAAGAAACAGGGCATCGGCCGCTTCAGCGACGACCAGGTGTTCACCTATCTCAAGACCGGCACCGAGAAGGACATGGGCGTAGTAGTCGGCCCGATGGCGCAGACCATGCACGAGAGCCTGGGCAAGCTGACCAACGACGACCTGCATGACATCGTGGCCTACCTGAAATCCACACCCGCCAAGGAAGGCTTCAAGGAGAGCGAGCCAGTCGCCGGCACACAGCAGGTGGCGGTGAACGCGCAATCTTACCTGAACTACTGCGCCTCCTGCCATCTGGAGAACGGCCAGGGCCTGGAAGGCGCAGTACCGAAGCTGCAGGGCAACGGTGCCGTCACCGCACAGGGTCCGGAGAACGTGATACGCGTAATCGTCGGCGGCATACAGGCACAGGGCAGCTACTCCGCCATGCCGGCGATCGGCGCCCGCATGACGGACGAGGAAGTGGCCGATGCTACCAACTACGTGCGAAAGGCCTGGGGCAACGGCGCGCCGGCCGTCTCGGGTCCGGGTCAGGTCGCCACGCTCCGCCGCGACACGCAGACCCTGATGGCGGCAAACGCTGCTGGCGGCTGCCCGAAGATCGCCGAGGGCGACACGGCCAAGGTGATTGCGCAACCGGACGTGCAGAAGATCCTGGCAGACACCACGGACGAGAACATCCTGGCCAATGCGGAACAGCTGATAACAAAGGTTCGTGCCGGCGCGCCACATGCAGCGCAGGCGGACATCATCAACAGCCTGACCCTGGGGTATTGTCCTGTCGTGGCCGCGAACAAAGCGCTGACGACGCAAGGGCAGCGGGCAGAGATGCTCGATGAGTTTAGCGAGCGGGTTTACACAGAGATCGCTTCCAAGGGACAGGGGTCGGCGGCGGCTACACCGTAAAGCAAGAAAGGCCTTCTTTTCTGAAGAAAAGAAGCAAAAGACTTTTGACTTCGCTGTCGCGGCTCCATCCAAAAAGTCCGCGACAGCCCAGCAAAAGTTTTTTGCTTCTTTTTTTCAAAAAAGAAGGCCTTGCCTTGCCTAAACCCCAACCTCGCGAGACATTGCCGCTAAAACGAGGCACGCGCAGCTATGCCATTCCCGTTCTCAGCGATCGTCGGCCAGGAAGAGATGAAACAGGCCCTAATGATCGCCGCCGTGGACCCCACGATAGGCGGCGTGCTGGCCTTCGGCGACCGTGGCACGGGCAAGTCCACCGCCATACGCGCGCTCGCCGCCCTGCTGCCCCCGATGCGCGTGGTCGATGGCTGCCGCTACAATTGTGATCCCGCCGGAACCACCATGTGCAGCGAGTGCGCCGCACGCGCCGAGCCGCGCGGCGAGCACATCGCCCCCGTGCCGGTGGTGGACATGCCGCTGGGGGCCACCGAAGACCGTGTCGTCGGCGCGCTCGACCTGGAGCGCGCACTCACCCGCGGCGAGCGCGCCTTCGAGCCCGGCCTCCTGGCACGCGCCAATCGCGGCTTCCTCTATATCGACGAGGTGAACCTGCTGGAGGATCACCTCGTCGACCTGCTGATCGACGTGGCCGCCTCGGGCGAAAACGTGGTGGAGCGCGAGGGCCTCAGCGTGCGCCACCCCGCGCGTTTCGTGCTCGTGGGTAGCGGCAACCCGGAGGAGGGCGAGCTGCGCCCGCAACTGCTGGACCGTTTCGGCCTGTCAGTGGAAGTGAGCACGCCCACCGACCTTGCCGCGCGCATCGAGATCGTCCGCCGGCGCGACGCCTATGACCGCGATGCAGCGGGTTTCTGCGCCAGATGGGCGCCGGAGGACCAGCGCCTGAGCCAGCGCATCGAGGCAGCGCGTGCGCTGCTGCCGGCCATGGGTGTGCCGGACGGGGTGCTGGAACACGCCGCCCGCCTGTGCATGGCGCTCGGCACGGACGGCCTGCGCGCCGAGCTGACCCTGCTGCGCACCGCCCGCGCGCTTGCCTGCCTGGAGGGCGCGCCCACTGCCACCATTGCCCATGTGGAGCAGGTGGCGCCTGCCGCCCTGCGCCACCGCCTTCGGCGTGACCCGCTGGACGAGGCAGGCTCCACCGCCCGCGTCGCCCGCGCGATCGCCGAGAGCCGGGCCGCGCCGAAGCTCGGGGCCGCCGCTTGACGCCAGAATCCGTGTGGGAAGATGCCACGACCGCGGCGGCGCTGTTCGCCGTCGATCCTGCCGGGCTCGGCGGCTTGGCAATACGCGGCAGGGCAGGACCGGTGTGCGAGCGTCTGCTGGCGATGCTGCCCGGCCCGGCCAGGCGGCTGCCCGCAAACATAAGCGACGAGGCGCTGCTCGGCGGCATGGACGTCGCCGCCACCCTGCAATCCGGCCGTCCCATACGGGCCGCGGGCCTGCTGGCCGAATTGGGCGCCGGCCTGCTGGTGGCGCCGATGGCCGAGCGCCTGCCCTTAGCACTCGCGGCAAAGCTGGCTGCAAGCATGGATGGCGGCGCTGGGTTCGGCCTGGTCGTGCTGGATGAAAGCGTGGAGCCGGAGGAGTGTGTCCCCGCAGCACTGCTGGATCGCGTGGCCTTCCACATAGATGTGGACTCGCTGAGCCACCGGGACGCTGTAGGCACCCTGCCGGCCAGCCCCGGCGAAGGCGCGCCCGCCGCGACCGTGGGCGACGACCTGATCGACGCCCTTTGCAACGCCGCAGCCGCGCTCGGGATAAGCTCGACACGCGCCATGGTGCTGGCCGTGCGTGCGACGCGCGCTGCCGCTACGATGGCCGGCCGCACGGCGGCCACCAGCGAGGACGCCGCACTCGCCGCAAGGCTGGTGCTGGGCCCGCGCGCCACGCGCCTGCCATCCGGACCGGAAGAAGAGCAGGAGGAGACCGCGCCGGAACCGCCGCCAGACCAGCCGGATACGCAAGCCGGCAAGGACGGCGAGGACACCGCCGAGACGCTGACGGACGCCTCCGAGCTGATCCTGGCAGCCGCCCGTGCCGCCATACCGGAAGGGCTGCTGGCACGACATGATCAGCAGCCCTCACGCGGCCCTGCCAAGCGCGCCGGCGTGGCAGGCCAGAGGCAGAAATCGGCCCAGGGTGGCCGGCCGGTCGGCGTGCGCGCCGCAGCACCTGGCCAGCGACAGCGCCTGAACCTGGTGGAAACCCTGCGCGCCGCGGCCCCCTGGCAGCGCCTGCGCGCGCCTTCGCAGCAGCAGGGCGCTTTCCCGCTGCACATCCGGCCAGACGATTTCCGCGTCGTGCGCACCGAGCAGCGCACCCGCAGCACCACGGTGTTCGTGGTCGATGCGTCCGGCTCGGCCGCGCTGAACCGTCTGGCCGAGGCGAAGGGCGCCGTCGAGTTGCTGCTGGCCGAATGCTACCGCCGCCGCGACGAGGTCGCACTCATCACCTTTCGCGGCCGGGGCGCCGAGCTGCTGCTGCCGCCCACACGCTCCCTGGTACGTGCCAAGCGCAGCCTGGCCACCCTGCCTGGCGGCGGCGGCACGCCGATGGCCGCAGGCCTCGATGCCGGCCACGCGCTCGGCCTGGCCATACGCCGCCAGGGTGCCACACCCACGCTCGTCCTGCTGACAGACGGTCGCGCCAACGTGACGCGCGCCGGCACCGGCGGGCGGGCCTTGGCAGGGCAGGAGGCGCTGCAATCCGCCCGCAAGCTGCGCGCGGCCGGCATCGCGGTGATCTTCCTGGACACCTCGCCGCGCGCCTCGCCCGACGCAAGCGCGCTGGCCCAGGCCATGGGCGCCCGCTACGTGGCGCTGCCCTATGCGGACGCCGCCGGCGTCTCGCGCGCCATACGCGCCCGGATGTGACGCCGCCCGCAAACTGGCCGGACAGCGACTGGCCGAACAAGGCGGCAAGCCGCTTTGTGGCGCATGACGGCCTGACCTGGCATGTGCAGGTGGCAGGCAGCGGCCCTGTGCTGCTGCTCGTGCACGGCACAGGGGCTGCCACGCATTCCTGGCGGGACATGCTGGTCCCGCTCGCCGCGCGTTTCACGGTGGTAGCGCCGGACCTGCCAGGGCACGGCTTCACCCGGGTGCCAAGCGGCCACGCTCTGTCGCTGCCAGCCATGGCACGGAATTTAGGTGGGCTGCTCGGCAAATTGGGCGTGGAGCCGGTCTTGGCCGTGGGTCACTCGGCAGGTGCCGCTATCCTTGCGCGCATGTGCCTGGACGCAATTATCGCGCCCGCCGGCCTGGTCAGCCTGAACGGCGCCTTCCTGCCGCTGGCCGGCGCAGCCGGCCAGGTGTTCGCCCCGCTTGCCCGTGTGCTGGTCGGCCTCCCCATACTGCCGCAGCTCTTCGCCTGGCAGGCCGGCAACCCGCGGGTGGTCGAGCGCCTGCTCACTGGCACGGGCTCCCGCCTGGATGCCGCCGGCGTGGCGCTCTACCGGCGCCTGGTGCGCAACCCCGCGCATGCCGCTGCTGCCCTGCGCATGATGGCGAACTGGGACTTGGCGCCGCTGGTGCGCGACCTGCCAAAGCTGCAACCCCGCCTGCTGCTGGTAGTGGGCGAGGGTGACCTGGCGATCCCGCCTGCCGACGCCGCACGCGTGGCCGCACTGGTGCCTGGCGCCAGCGTAGTGCGCTGGCCCGGGCTGGGCCACCTGGCGCACGAGGAGGAACCTGCCCTGGCGGTGCGCTGCATCGAGGAATTCGCCACGTCGGTAGGCGTGGCGTGAAGGAGCTGCTGGCCAACGGTCACGTGCTGGACTGGATACTGGCCGGCATGGTGCTGGAAGCGTGCTTCCTGGTGGCGCTATATCGTCTGACGGGCCGTGGCGTGTCGCCCGGCGCCCTTCTGCCCAATCTGTGTTCAGGCGTCTGCCTTCTGTTGGCGATGCGCCTGGCGCTGGGGGGCGTCTGGTGGGGATACGTGTCGCTGGCGTTATTGGGCGCGCTTTGCCTGCATGTGGGGGATCTGCGGCGCCAATGGGCTGGGAAGCGATTTCAGCCGAGATCGGGCTGACCGCACCCTAAGGAAGCAAGGCCTTCTTTTTTGGAAAAACGAAGCAAAAAACTTTCACTCCGCTGTCGCGCGCCTGCCGGAAAACACCGCGACAGCCGGACAAAAGCTTTTTGCTTCTTTTTCTCGAAAAAGAAGGCCTTCCTTGCCTTTCTTCGAAGAGCCCAGTGCCGTCCGCTTCAGCTTGGTCAACTGTTGAAGATACGTTTCTTTTCGGCACTGTTGGCCAGCTGACTTGCCTAATTGCAGAACAGGGGTTCCACCCGGTGTAAACTTCAGCTTACACTTTGGCGCGTGACCCACCTTTCTTCCCCCAACCGTCCCCATGCCATCGTAATTGGCAGCGGCTTCGGCGGCCTGGCCGCCGCGGTGCGTCTCGGCGCGCGCGGCTACCGGGTGAGTGTGCTGGAGCGGCTCGACGCCCCCGGCGGTCGCGCCTACGTCTTCCGGCAGGACGGCTTCACCTTCGACGCCGGACCCACCATCGTCACCGCGCCCTTCCTGCTGGAAGAGCTCTGGGCCCTGTGCGGCCGCCGCCTGGCCGACGACGTGGATCTGCGGCCGATCAGCCCGTTCTACCGCATACGCTTCCAAAACGGCGAGGTGTTCGAATACACCGGCGACGCGGACGCGATGCGCGCCCAGGTGGCCGCCTTCAGCGCACGCGACGTGGCCGGCTACGAGGCCTTCATGCGCGCGAGCCAGGAGATCTATCGCGTAGGCTTCGAGCAATTGGGCGACGTGCCGTTCGAAAGCTGGACGGACATGGCCCGCCTGGTGCCGCAACTGGTGCGCCTGGGCAGCCTGCGCAGCGTGCACGCGCTTGTCGGCAAATACGTCAAGGACGAGAGGCTGCGCACCGTGCTCAGCTTTCACCCTCTGCTAGTCGGCGGAAATCCGTTTGCCGCAAGCTCGATCTACAGCCTGATCTGCTTCCTGGAGCGACGCTGGGGCGTGCATTTCGCCATGGGCGGCACCGGCGCCCTCGTGCGCGGCCTGGCGGATCTCATCGCCTTCCAGGGCGGGCGTATACGCTGCAACGCGGAAGTGGCGGAAATCCTCGTCGAGGACAAGGCGGCGTGCGGCGTGCGGCTCGCCGACGGCACCGACATACGCGCCGACATCGTCGTCTCCAACGCGTGTTCCGCCTTCACATACGGCAAGCTTCTGCCCGCCCGGCACAGGCGCCGCTGGACGGACAGGCGCATCGCGCGCGGCCGCTATTCCATGAGCCTGTTCGTCTGGTATTTCGGCACCCGCCGGCGCTACGAGGACGTGGCGCACCACACCATCCTGCTCGGGCCCCGCTACCGCGAATTGCTGCGCGACATCTTCGCCCGCCACAAGCTCGCCGAGGATTTCAGCCTCTATCTGCACCGCCCGACCGCCACCGACACGTCGCTGGCACCGGACGGCTGTGACTCGTTCTATGTGCTGTCGCCGGTGCCGCATCTGCAAAGCGGCACGGACTGGGAGGCCGAGGCGGAACCCTACAGGCAGAAGATCGCGCGCGCCTTGTCAGACAGCATCCTGCCCGGGCTGGAAGACGAAATCGTGACTTCGCGCATGATGACGCCGCAGGATTTCTCGGACCGCCTGCTCTCCTACCGCGGCGCCGCCTTCGGGCTGGAGCCGATCCTGACGCAGAGCGCCTGGTTCCGTCCGCATAACAAAAGCGAGGAGGTGGAAAACCTCTTCCTCGTCGGCGCCGGCACGCATCCCGGCGCGGGGCTGCCCGGCGTTCTCTCCTCCGCCCGTGTTCTGGACAAGGTCGTGCCGCATGCCAGCATCTTCGCCTGAAGCCGCCGGCGCCGCTTCGGACCAGGCCGCCTGCCGCGCCATGATGCAAGGCGGCTCGCACAGCTTTTCCGCCGCGGCCCGCCTGTTGCCGCGCCGTATACACGAACCCGCAACCGCGCTCTACGCCTTCTGCCGCCTGGCCGACGATCTGGTGGATTGCGGTCAGGCACAGGACGCCGTGGGCGTGCTGCAACACCGCCTGGACCTCGCCTATGAGGGCCGCCCTGCGAACCACCCGGCAGACCGCGCCTTTGCCGATGTGGTTGCCCGCACAAATATGCCACGCGCGCTTCCGCTGGCCCTGCTGGAAGGTTTCGCATGGGACCTGCAGGGCCGGCGCTACGCCACGCTCGAAGACCTGCTGGATTATGCAGCCCGCGTGGCAGGCAGCGTAGGCGCCATGATGGCCGTGCTGATGGGCGTCCGCTCCGCCGAGGCGCTCGCCCGCGCCTGTGACCTGGGCGTGGCCATGCAGCTCACCAACATCGCGCGCGACGTGGGCGAGGACGCCCGTGCCGGCCGTTTGTACCTGCCGCTCGAATGGCTACAGGAGGCCGGCCTGGCGCCCGACACCTTTTTGTCGGAGCGACGCTTCAGCCCAGCGCTCGCCGGCGTGATCGGACGCCTGCTGCACGCAGCCGACGAGATGTATGCGCGCGGTCGGGACGGCATTGGGGCACTTCCGCTGGCCTGCCGCCCAGGCATACGCGCCGCTGCCACGATCTACGCCGATATCGGCCGCGTTCTGGCACAGAGCGGCTGCGATTCAATCAGCACCCGCGTGCATGTGCCGACACCGCGCAAGATGGCGCTGCTCGGACGCGCGCTGTTGCCAGCGACCTACGTGAGACGGCCGGCAGGCCAGCAGGCGTTGCCGGCTTGCCAGTACCTGGTGGACGCGGTGGTGGACGACAGCCGCGCCGCCACGCCGCCCAGGTTGCAGGCGCGCGTGGATTGGGTGTTCGACCTGTTCGAGCGTCTGCAGGAGCAGCAACTCGGGGTGTCCTGAATGGGCAAGTGGGAAGGCTTCATCATCCTGGCCCTGGTGCTGGGCGGGTTGGTGGCCGAGCTGCTGTCCGTGCGGCGTTCGCAGCGCAAGGACAGGGAGCGGGATGATGCTGGGTGAGAGAAGGAAGCAAGGCCTTCTTTTTTCGAAAGAAAGAAGCAAAAAACTTTTGCACCCAGTCGGCGACTGGCGGGCAAACCCCCGCGACAGCGGACCAAAAGTCTTTTGCTTCTTTTCTTCAGAAAAGAAGGCCTTGCTTGCTTACCGAGGCACCGGCACCGCCACATTAGGCGGCCCATACACATCCTGCGCCCGTTTCAAGAACGCACCGACCATCCGCCGCACCGCCTCGTTGAACACCACACCGATAGCTTTCTGCAGGAGCTTGCTGCGGAACTCGAAATCGACCCAGAAATCGACCTGCACGCCGTGCGGATCCGGGATGAACACCCACTGGTTGTTGAGATACCGGAACGGGCCGTTTTCGTAGCTGACGCGTATCCGCCCTGGGCGCTCGAGCGTGACCTTGCTGCTGAAGCTCTCGCGAAACGGGCCGAAACCTATGGTGAGATCCGCGTGGAGCTCGTGCTCGGTGCGTGATTTCACCCGCGCGCCGACGCACCAGGGCAGGAATTGCGGATATTTGTCCACGTCCGCCACAAGGTCGAAGAGCTGCTCAGGACGGTAGCCCACAAGCTTGCGGTCCGCGTAGGTAGGCATCAGGCAGCCTGCCTGGCGATGCGAGCCTGGCGGAGGGCGGCGAAGTCGGCGTCCGCATGGTAGGAACTGCGGGTGAGCGGTGTGCTGGCGACCATGAGAAACCCTTTGGCGCGCGCGGTTGCGGCGTAGTCCGCGAACTCGGCAGGGGGCACAAAGCGCGCGACCGCCGCGTGTTTCACACTGGGCTGAAGGTATTGACCGAGCGTGAGGAAATCCACCTCGGCGATGCGCAAATCGTCCATCACCTGGCCGAGTTCGGCGCGATCCTCGCCCAGCCCCACCATCATCCCGGATTTGGTGAAAATGGTGGGGTCAAGTTGCTTGACCCGGTCCAGCAGCCGCAGCGACTGGTAGTAACGCGCGCCTGGCCGGATGGTGGGATACAGGCGCGGCACGGTCTCCAGATTGTGGTTGAAGACGTCCGGCCGGGAAGCGGTGACCACCTCCAGCGCCCCGGGCTTGCGCAGGAAATCGGGGGTCAGGACCTCGATGGTAGTGTGCGGCGCGGCGGCGCGTATGGCGGTGATGACCGTTGCAAAATGGGCGGCGCCGCCATCGGCCAGGTCGTCGCGGTCCACCGAAGTGATGACCACATGTTTGAGGCCCAGCGTAGCGACGGCCTGGGCTACGCGCCCCGGCTCGGTGGTATCCAGCGGACCCGGCATGCCGGTGCGCACGTTGCAGAAGCTGCAGGCGCGCGTGCAGGTGTCGCCCATGATCATCATCGTGGCGTGACGCTGGGACCAGCACTCGCCGATGTTCGGGCAGCCGGCCTCCTCGCAGACCGTAACTAGGCCGGCGTTGCGCATGAGGTTGCGGGTCTCGACGTAGGTGGGGTGGTTGGGCGCGCGCACGCGTATCCAGTCCGGCTTGCGCTGGATCGGGTTGTCCGGGCGGCGGACTTTTTCCGGATGACGGATCTCGATGCGGGTGGACATGCTGGGAGAGAAGTGGCGGGGACGTTCAGGTAAGGCAAGGAAGGCCTTCTTTTTTGGAAAAAAGAAGCAAAAAACTTTTGGTCCGCTGTCGCGCGCCTGTCCGTCAGCCGCAGACGGGAAGCAAAGGTCTTTTGCTTCTTTCCTTCAGAAAAGAAGGCCTTTCTTAGTTGTGATTTGCCGTGGGAAGTTTTTTCCCATAGTGGTCAGGCATCATGAACGTGGACCAGATCATAGCGCGCCTGGGCGGGGCCGAGGCCGCGGCGAAGCTCACGGGTGTAGGCCTGGAAGCAATACGCAAGTGGCGCCAGGCGCGCAGCGTGCCTTCGAAGCATTGGAGCGTGGTGATGGCGGCGACCGAAGTTTCCGTGGCTGATCTGCAAGGTGAGAAGCCGGCCGGTGCGGTGCCGGCGGGTGCCACTGCGGCGCTCGTGCTGGCGGATGGTGCAGTGTTCTGGGGCCGCGGCTTCGGCGCGCATACCGCTGCCGGCGCCCTGCCCGTCGGAGAGATCTGCTTCAACACCGGCATGACGGGCTATCAGGAGACGCTGACCGACGCCTCCTACGCTGGGCAGATCATCACGTTCACCTTCCCCCACATCGGCAACACCGGGGCGAATGCGGAGGATCTGGAGGCGGCCGGCGTGGCGGCACGCGGGCTGGTAGTGCGAGAGGATGTCACCGCGCCGTCCAACTGGCGGTCCGTCCAGGGACTGGACACCTGGTTGCGCAGCCAGGGTGTGGCAGGCCTGGCCGGCGTGGACACCAGGGCGCTCACGATGCGCATACGCGACGGCGGGCCGCCGCACGGGGCGCTGGCCTACCCGGCGGACGGGCGAATCAACCTGGATGCAATGCGCGCGGCGGCCGCGGCCTGGCCCGGGCTGGACGGCATGGATCTGGCCCGCGAGGTGAGCTGCACGCAGAGCTATGCGTGGGATCAGGGCACCTGGCACTGGGGCGCGGGCTTTGCCGCCGGTGCCGCCGCCCGGTTCCACGTGGTGGCAGTGGATTACGGCGCCAAACGCAACATCTTCCGTTCGCTTAGCGAAGCGGGTTGCCGGATCACGGTGGTCCCCGCTGCCAGCACGGCCGAGGACATCCTGCGGCACAGGCCGGATGGTGTGTTCCTCTCCAATGGACCTGGCGATCCGGCGGCCACCGGCGTGTACGCCGTCCCTGCGATACAGGGCGTGCTGGCGGCGAAGGTGCCGGTGTTCGGCATCTGCCTGGGCCACCAGCTGCTGGCCCTCGCGCTGGGTGCGCGGACCTACAAGCTGGACCGCGGCCACAGGGGCGCCAACCAGCCGGTGCGCGACCTGGCGACCGGGCGGGTGGAGATCACGTCGCAGAACCACGGTTTCGCGGTGGACGATGCGAGCCTGCCGGAAGGTGTCCAGGTGACGCATGTCAGCCTGTTCGACGGCAGCAACGAGGGCATCGCCTGCGCGGCCAGGCGGGCGTTTTCGGTGCAGTACCATCCGGAGGCGAGCCCTGGGCCGAGCGACAGCGCGCATCTGTTCGAGCGGTTCACGGCGATGATGGCGGATGGCGCGTAAGAAAGCGAAGCAAGCAGTCCTTTTTTGAAAAAAGGACCAAAAAACTTTTATCTCCGTCGGGTGCGCTTCGTGGAAACGCACATGTCAACGTTCCCGCGACAGCGGACCAAAAGCTTTTTTCTTCTTTTTCTCGAAAAAGAAGGCCTTGCTTCCTTCTTACTCGGACTGCCGAGAAGCCCCCTGCCAAGGCCTAAAAATGACAACAGACGAGCCCATAACAGTAGCACCCGACGCGCTGCCCTGGCCGAAAAGCGAAAACAAGGACGCAGCAACCACGATGCACCTGCTTGGCGGGATGCTGCAGGCGGAGTTGCGCCGCGCGCAGCCGGGCCTGCCCACGCTGCCGGAGGCCGAGGTGCACGCGCCCACCTTGCTGTCCGCGATCGGCGTGATCGCCGGCTATGCGGCGCAATGCGCGGCCGCGGATGCGATACTCGCGGGGGCGAAGAAGCGGCAGGCCGACGACCTGATACGTGTCGGCTGCGGGGATGGGTCGGTGCTGTACTACGGTGACGAGATCAACCGGCATCTGATCATCGGTCCGCGCAGCACGCATGCGCTGTCGGGGTTCCTGGCGGGTGCGGTGATACAGGCAGGCTACCGGCGTGCCGACTTGCCCGATGCGGGCGAGATGTTGCGGCACATCAGCACGGTGGCGTGCACGCCGGAATATGATGTGGTTCGTGCACCCGCTCCGCATGCGCCGCTGTGGAATGTGAGCCAGATCCTCCGCGGCATCTGGCCGAAAGCGAGGGTGATATTGGAGCATGTCATAAACCCGCCAACGGTGAGCAAACCGGTGGCCGTGCAGCACTGGCCGGTGGCGGCAGCCATCGTGGCGCAACAATATCTGATCATGGGCAAGAATCTGTTGCCGCCGCCGGTGGCGATGGCGATCGTTCTCGAGTCGGCGCTCAAGGCCTCCAAGCGGCGACTGATCGGCCGTTACGCAAGCCAACTGGGCATGCAGGAAGATGCGTTTTTTGGCCGGGTGGTTTCGTAATGCCCAAGCGTACGGACATCGACTCCATCATGATCATCGGCGCGGGCCCGATCGTCATCGGGCAGGCCTGCGAGTTCGATTATTCCGGCGCGCAGGCCTGCAAGGCGCTGCGGGCCGAAGGCTATCGCGTGGTGTTGGTAAATTCCAACCCTGCCACGATCATGACTGATCCCGGCCTGGCGGATGCCACGTATATCGAGCCGATCACGCCGGAGATGGTGGAGAAGATCATCGCGCGCGAGCGGCCGGATGCGCTGCTGCCGACGATGGGCGGCCAGACGGCGCTGAACACGGCGATGCAGCTCGATGCGAGCGGCGTGCTGACGAAATACGGCGTGGAGCTGATCGGCGCCAAGGCAGAAGTGATCGATCGCGCGGAGGACCGGCTGAAGTTCCGCGACGCGATGAGCGAGATCGGCATCGAGAGCCCCAGGAGTTTCATCGCGCACTCCCTGCAGGAAGCCCGCGAGGCGTTGGCGAAGATCGGCTTGCCCGCGGTGATACGGCCGAGTTTCACGCTGGGCGGCACCGGCGGCGGCATCGCCTACAACCGCGAGGAGTTCGAGGCGATCTCGGCCTCCGGCCTGGCCGCGTCACCTACGACCGAGGTGCTGATCGAAGAGAGCGTGCTCGGCTGGAAAGAATACGAGATGGAGGTGGTGCGTGACAGCGCTGACAACTGCATCATCATCTGCGCCATCGAGAACGTCGATCCGATGGGGATACACACAGGCGACAGTGTGACCGTGGCGCCGGCGCTGACGCTGACCGACCGCGAGTATCAGCGGATGCGCGACGCCTCGATCGCGTGCCTGCGAAAGATCGGCGTGGACACCGGCGGATCGAACGTGCAGTTCGCGCTCAATCCGGCGGACGGACGCATGCTGGTGATCGAGATGAACCCGCGCGTCTCGCGCAGTTCGGCACTGGCATCGAAGGCCACGGGTTTTCCGATCGCCAAGATCGCGGCAAAGCTGGCGGTGGGCTATACGCTGGACGAGCTGGCAAACGACATCACCAAGACCACGCCGGCGAGTTTCGAGCCGACGATCGACTATGTGGTGGTGAAAATCCCGCGCTTCACCTTCGAGAAGTTCCCAGGTACGCCGGCGCTGCTGTCCACCAGCATGAAGTCTGTTGGCGAGGCGATGTCCATCGGCCGCAGCTTTGCCGAAGCGTTGCAGAAAGGCCTGCGCAGCATGGAGACAGGCTTCTCCGGGCTGGACGAGGTGCCCGCACCCGGCGATGGCGGCCACGACGCGTTCCGGGCCGCGCTGTCCGCGCCAAGGCCCGACCGGATATTGATGGCCGCACAGGCGTTGCGCGCCGGCCTGTCCGTGGAGGACATACACGACGCTTGCAAATATGACCCGTGGTTCCTGCGCGAACTCGAGAAGCTCGTGGCCGCCGAGCGTGCGGTGCAAGCCGCTGGCTTGCCGCAGGAAGCCGTGGCACTGCGCCGGCTCAAGGCGCAGGGTTTCTCGGACAAGCGGCTCGCGCAACTCACGGGCCAGGCGGAGACCGACGTTGCGGCACTGCGCGGCAGGCTCGGCGTGCACCCCGTCTATAAACGCATCGATACCTGCGCCGGCGAGTTCGCATCCGCCACGCCCTATATGTATTCGACCTACGAGGGCGGCTGGGGTGAGCCGGTCTGCGAGGCCGATCCTACCGACCGCGACAAGATAATCATACTCGGCGGCGGCCCGAACCGGATAGGGCAGGGCATAGAGTTCGACTATTGTTGCGTGCACGCCGCCTACGCGCTGCGCGATGCCGGCTACGAGACGATCATGGTAAACTGCAATCCGGAAACGGTGAGCACCGATTACGACACGTCCGACCGACTGTATTTCGAGCCGCTGACAGCGGAAGACGTGATCGCACTGGTGCGCCGCGAACAGCAAAGCGGCCGCGTGCTGGGCTGTATCGTGCAGTATGGCGGGCAGACGCCGCTGAAACTCAGCCAGGCCTTGCCGGATGCCGGCATCCCCGTGCTGGGCACCACGGCGGACGCGATCGACATCGCCGAGGATCGCGAACGTTTCCAGCAACTCCTGCACAAGCTCGGCCTGCACCAGCCGGAGAACGGCATCGCACGCGCGCCGGAACAGGCCGAGGCGATTGCCGACCGTATCGGCTACCCCGTGGTGATACGGCCGAGCTACGTATTGGGCGGCCGCGCGATGGAGATCGTGTTCGACCGTAAGCAGCTGCACCGCTACATGCGCGAGGCAGTGCGCGTATCCGGCGACACCCCTGTGCTGATCGACAGGTATCTCAACGACGCGATCGAGGTCGATGTCGACTGCATCGCCGACGGCCGCACGGTGTACGTGGCCGGCGTGATGGAACACATCGAGGAGGCCGGCATACATTCCGGCGACAGCGCCTGCTCGCTGCCGCCCTACAGCCTCTCGCCCGCCATGATACGCGAGCTCTCGGACCAGACGGAGGCGATAGCACGCGCGCTGGGCGTGGTCGGCCTGATGAACGTGCAGTTCGCCATCAAGGAAGGTGCTATCTACGTGCTGGAGGTGAACCCGCGCGCCAGCCGGACGGTGCCGTTTGTGGCCAAGGCGACCGGCGTGCCGATCGCCAAGATAGGCGCGCTGGTGATGGCAGGCGCGGAACTTGCCAGCTTCAAGCTAAATGGTTCGGCGATACGGCCGCATGTGGCGGTCAAGGAAGCGGTGTTCCCGTTCGCCCGTTTTCCGGGCGTGGACACGATACTCGGCCCGGAGATGAAATCCACCGGCGAGGTGATGGGGCTGGACCACAGTTTCGAACGCGCGTTTGCCAAGGCGCAGCTCGGCGCCGGCGTGGTGCTGCCGGAAGCCGGCACCGTGTTCCTCTCCGTGCGCGACGGCGACAAATCCGGATTGCCCGGCCTGGCGCGCCGCCTGGTGGAGATGGGTTTCACCATCATGGCCACGCGCGGCACTGCGCAGCGCCTGCGCGAAGCGGGCGTATCCGTCAGGGTCATAAACAAGGTGCTGGAAGGCCGGCCGCATTGCGTGGATGCGATACGCTCCGCCGAGATACAGATGGTGGTCAACACGTCCCAGGGGGCGCAGTCCACGGCGGACAGTTTCGACATACGTCGCAACGCGCTCACGCATGGGGTGCCGCATTATACCACGCTGGCGGGGGCGCGGGCGGCGGTGCATGCCATCGGGGCTTTGCGAGCGGGTGATCTGGGGGTCGCGCCGTTGCAGAGTTATTTTAAGTAAAGCCAGGCCTTCTTTTTGAAAAAAGAAGCAAAAGACTTTTGACTCCGCTGTCGCGGTTCTATCCGGATACTCGCCGACAGGGAGAAACGTTTGTGCTTCTTTTTTTAAAAAAGAAGGTCTTGCTTTACTTGCCCTTGCAACCCGCCCGGTTCCACGTAAGCTGTCCGCCGCTTCCAACCACGGCGGGGTCCAGGCCAAGGCCCAACCGTGCGCCGGCGTTCCATCCACCCCAGACCCGGCGCCGCGCGTCGGCCCTGTAAGCCTCGAGGATACGGCCCTTTGCAGAAATTTCCGATGACCGCCCAAGGCCTCCAGAACCTGGAAGACGAGCTGCGGAACCTGAAAAGCGTGGAACGGCCGTCCATAATCCTGGCCATCGCCGAGGCGCGCAGCCATGGCGACCTGTCGGAGAACGCGGAGTATCACGCGGCGCGCGAGCGGCAGAGCTTCATAGAGGGCCGCATACAGGAACTCGAGGAGGTGGTCGGTGCGGCCGAGGTGATCGACCCGTCGTCGCTGAAAGGCGACAGCATAAAGTTCGGCGCCCATGTCCAGCTCCTCGACGAGGAGACGGAGAAGGAGGCGACCTACCAGATCGTCGGCGTCTACGAGG
>CAXTCL010000006.1:0-39828 GCA_964242035.1 uncultured Acetobacteraceae bacterium
TCGTCAGCGTGTTCTTCCTGCAGGGCGCTGCGAAATACCTGTTCACCCCGCTGGCCGAGGCGGTGGTGTTCGCCATGCTCGCCTCCTACGGCATCAGCCGTACGCTCACGCCGATCATCATCCGCATCATGCTACGCAAGGAGTATGAGGGCGGCCATGACGAGGGTGGCAAAAAGGGCTGGTTTGGCCGTTTCCACGACGGCTTCAACCGCCGCTTCGACGCGTTCCGCAACTTCTACGGCTGGCTGCTCGGCGTCATCCTCGCCCGCCGCATCATCACGCCGCTGGTCGGCCTCTCCGTCGTGGTCCTGGCCGGCTGCCTGAGCATGTTCGTGGGCCGGGACTTCTTCCCGCAGGTCGATGCCGGGCTGATTCAGCTGCACGTGCGCGCGCCCGCCCGCACCCGTGTCGAGACCACGGAGAAGATCTTCCAGGCGGTGGAGGAGAACATACGCGCCCATATTCCGGCCAAGGACATCACGCTGCTGCTGGACAATATCGGCCTCCCGCAGCGCCTGTACAACCTGGCCTTTACCGACGGCACGACTATCGGGGTCAATGACGGCATCATTCAGATCCAGCTTGCCGAGAACCGCAGCAACACCACTGCCGCGTTCACCCGCCAGCTTCGTGACGAGCTGCCGAGCGCCTTTCCGGATGTGACGTTCTACTTCCAGCCCGCCGACCTGGTGACCCAGATCCTGAACTTCGGCGTTCCCTCGCAGATCGATATCCAGGTGCAGGGCAAGAGCCGAAAGGCCAACCAGCAGATCGCCCGCGACATCGCGCAGAAGATCGGCGCCGTTCCAGGCATTGTGGATGCGCACGTGCAGCAGGAGCTGAACGCGCCGGAGATGTTCTATACCATCGACCGCACCCGCGCTCAGGAACTTGGCCTGACCGTCAACCAGGTGGCCCAAGACCTCAACATCAGCCTCAGCTCGTCGGAGCAGGTGACGCCGAACTTCTGGACCGACCCGAAGAACGGAATTCCCTACTATCTCACCGTGCAGACGCCGGAATACCGGCTGCACGACCTGCAGACGCTCAACAACACGCCGATCGCCGGCTCCACGAACGCTGCCGGCGCTGTAATCCCTGATCTCCTCGGTAACGTCGCCAGCGCACGCCGCCAGGAAGTCCAGTCGAACTATAACCAGTCCAACATCCAGCCGGTCTATGACGTCTATGCCAGCGTGCAGAGCTCAGACCTGGGCAGTGCCGAGACGGCGATAAACAAGGTGGTGGCCGAAGAGCGCCACCATCTGGGCGTGGCCGACAAGATCAACGTGCTCGGCCAGATCAGCAGCATGGACAAGGCGTTCACCAACCTGACGGTGGGCCTGCTGTTCGCCGCGGTGTTCGTCTATCTGCTGATGGTGGTGAACTACCAGAGCTTCATCGATCCGCTGGCGGTGATACTGGCGCTACCTGGCGCAGGCGCCGGCATCCTGCTCCTGCTGTTCGTGACCGGCACCACGCTGTCTGTACCCTCGCTGATGGGCGCCATCATGTCGGTGGGCGTGGCCTCGGCTAACTCCATCCTGCTGGTCACCTTTGCCCGGGAGCAGCGCATGGAAGGGATGAGCGCCGTCGAGGCTGCGATCTCCGCCGGCACCACCAGGTTGCGCCCCGTGCTGATGACGGCGGCCGCCATGCTCGTAGGCATGGTGCCGATGGCAATAGGCGGTCCTGGCGAGGAGCAAAACTCCGTGCTTGCCCGCGCGGTGATCGGCGGCGTGCTTGTCGGCACCATGACAACTCTTCTGTTCGTACCCTACCTCTACTCTGTCTTCGGGGCGTTCGACCGTGCCGAGGAGCCCGCAGGCGCCACCGAGCAGCGCGACGCCAAACCAAGACGCATGTCCCACCAGGGAGCCGACTGAGCCATGAACCACGTCAGCAATCCGGAGCGGCCCCAGACCGAAGCCGAGGAAGACCGCTTCCTGCCGGGCCTGGAGGGTGAACCCGGCAAGTCACGCGCCGCGCCGCCAGGAAGCAAGCGGGACAGCAAGCCGGACCAGCACGAGGCAGACCCGAAGCGAGCGCGCATCGCCCGCCTGGCAGGCATTGGCGTCGTCATCGTGCTCGCGGCAATGGTCGGCTGGGGCATCTGGTCCCATCTCGCCACGGCCAACGCCGCCAAGAACGCCACGCAAACCCGCCAGAACGCGGTTCCGCAGGTGCGTGTCATGACCGCTCACGCGGATGACAGCCCAAGCGTGGTCGATCTGCCCGGCACCATGCAGGCTTTCGACTCAGCTACCCTCTACGCGCGCGCAACCGGCTACATCGCGAAGCGAAACGTCGACATCGGCAGCAAGGTCCATGCCGGCGACGTGCTTGCCGTTATCGCCGCACCCGACCTGGACCAGCAATTGGCACAGGCGCGCGCCCAGCTCATCCAGATGGAAGCCGCCATGCGCCAGGCCATCGCCCAGCGCGGCCTGGCCAAGGTCACCAACCAGCGCACCTCCAAGCTGGTGGTGGAAGGCTGGGACAGCCGCCAGCAGGGCGACCAGGATGCGACCACCCTGAACACCAGCAGCGCCGCGGTTGGCGTGGCGCAGGCCAACCTCGCCGCCCAGGCCGCGGCAGTGAACCGCCTCGTCGAGCTGACCGGGTTCGAAGCGGTCACCGCGCCCTATAACGGCGTGATCACCGCCCGCCAGATCGACGTGGGCAACCTCGTCACCGCGGACTCCTCCTCGGGCACCTCGCTGTTCTCCATCGCACGGGACGACATACTGCGCGTCCAGGTCTACGTGCCGCAGGAGGACTTCTTCGGCCTGAAGGACGGCCAGGACGCGACCATGACCGTCCCGCAGCTTCCCGGCCGGATCTTCCACGGCCGCGTCGCCCGCAACGCCGCCGCCCTTTCCACCAATACGCGCACGCTGTTGGCCGAGGTCGACGTGGATAATAAGGACGGTGCGCTCTCGGCCGGCCTCTACGGCATCGTGCACTTCAAGGAACCGCGGCCGGAGCCGATCATCACCATCCCCACGCAGGCGATAATCTTCAATGACCAGGGCCTGAGTGCTGCCGTTGTGGATGACGGGAAGATCGCCCTGCGCCACCTGGATGTGGCGGCCGACGATGGTGCGCAGGTGCGTGTGCGGGCGGGGTTGAAGGATGGGGACAAGGTGATCTTGAATCCGCCGGTCAACCTGGTGGTGGGCGAGAAGGTTGACGTGGCCAGCAAGTAAGCAAGCAAAGCCTTCTTTTTTGAAAAAAAAAGAAGCAAAAAACTTTTGGCCCCTGTCGGCGGCTGCTGAAACGTTCGCCGACAGGGAGTAAAAGTCTTTTGCTTCTTTTCTTCAGAAAAGAAGGCCTTTTTTACCCTCCCGTCACACTCATGAACCTTCCAACCTTGCCCTCCAACCCACGCCGCCCCACCACGAAATCATGGCCCCGCGGCTTGCGTGAAATCGCCTCGTCGATCGCCGCGCGTACATCCTCGCTCCGCCGTAGCGGCCCGCGCAAATCGGCCGCGTCCTCCTGGCCCAGGCACATGAACAACGTGCCCGTCACCGTCAGACGCACCCTGTTGCAATCCTCGCAGAAATTATGCGTCAGCGGCGTGATGAACCCCAGCCGGCGCCCGGTCTCGCGCACCGTCACGTAGCGCGCCGGCCCGCCCGTCCGGTATTCCGACTCGTCCAGCGTCCAGCGCCGCGCCAGCCGCGTGCGCACCAACGATAACGGCAGGTACTGCGACATCCGGCCTGCCTCGCCGATCTCTCCCATCGGCATCGTCTCGATGAGGCACAGGTCGAAACCTTCCCGCCCGCACCATTCCAGCATCGCGTCGAGTTCGTCCTCGTTCTCGCCCGCCAGCGCCACCGTGTTGATCTTCACCGCCAGCCCTGCGTCGCGCGCGGCGTATATGCCGTCCAGAACGCGGTCCAGGCGCCCCCACCGCGTCAGCCGGGTGAACCGCTCGGCGTCCAGCGTGTCCAGGCTGACGTTCACCCGCCTCACGCCGGCGGCGGCAAGCGCTTCGGCATGGCGGGCAAGCTGGGTGCCGTTCGTGGTCAGCGTCAGCTCGTCCAGCCCGTGCCCCAGCAGCCCGCCCAGCCGCGCGATCAGCCCGGTCACGCCGCGGCGCACCAGCGGCTCGCCGCCGGTGATGCGCAGCTTGCGCACGCCGGCTCCCACGAAGGCGGCACACAGCGCCTCCAACTCTTCCAGCGACAGGATTTCCGCCTTGGGCAGGAACGTCATGTCCTCCGCCATGCAGTAGACGCAGCGAAGGTCGCAGCGGTCCGTCACCGATACGCGGAGGTAAGTTATCGGCCGCTGAAAGGAATCCATGAGCATCCCCCTCAGGTCGCCCCGGCGTGCCCCGGGGTCAAGGCAAGTTCGGCAGACAGGCGTCTTTGAATGAACAGGCGAGAAGTCCCGCTTGCCCCTCGGCAGATCCGAACTCTCCAGATCGCAGAAAAGCGACCGGTGTTGTTCCCCTGTTGCGGGCGCATCACGCCCCGATCCTCGCGCCAGGATTGCGCTCACAATGCAGTGTTCGCGTTCGGTGTCAGCGGGTATAAGGCCCGTAGTCCCTTTTCGGCGGTGCGCGCGTAATGACCACAGGCAAGGCCCTGTTTCTGCTCGACGCCGCGGCCATGCTGGCCGTCTGGCCGATCCTGCTGCATTTCGGCTGCTGGGGCTCCGAGTGCTTCCGCCCGACGCCGGACGGCGCCGCCGCCCTCCTCTACCCTGTCGCCAACCTGGTGTCCTTCTACGCGCTCGGCCTCTACCGGCGCGAGGCCATCATCCAGACCCGCGAGTCGCTCGGCCGCGTCCCGCTGGCCGTCAGTCTCGGCGCCGTGGGGACGGCCGTGCTCCTCGGCCTGCTCGGCCTGTGGATCGGCTCGCCCTTCAACCGCGTCCGCCTGTTCTCCGGCGCCGTCATCGGCTTCTGCGTCGCAGGCCTCGCCGCCCGCCTGGTGTTCAGCGGACTGAAGCGGCGCGGCACCTTCCAGCGGCGCCTGCTGATCGTGGGCGCCGGCCAGCGCGCCTGGGACCTACTCTGCATGCTGCGCAACGAAGGCAGCCGGCCCACCTACCAGATGCACTTCGTCCACCACCCGGACATGGGCACGATCGACCCCCGCCTGACCGCAGCCGTAAGCGACGGCATCCAAATCTGCGACCAGACGAACGTTCTCTCCGCCGCCCGCCTCCTCCACCCCGACGAGATCGTGGTCGCCCCCGATGAACGCCGCGGCATGCCGCTGGACAGCCTGCTCGCCTGCAAGAAGGAGGGCTACCCGGTCATCCAGTACCTCACCTTCCTGGAGCACGAGATACGCCGCGTGGACATACGCCGCGTGGACGTAAGCTGGCTTCTCTACTCCAGCGGCTTCTACTTCGGCACCATCGACAACGCGCTGAAGCGGCTGCTCGACGTGGCGGTGAGCGGCATCCTGCTGGTCTTCTTCTCGCCCTTCATCATCGGCGCCGCGATCGCCATAAAGCTCGATGACGGCGGGCCGGTCCTCTACAGCCAGGAACGCGTCACTCGTGGCGAACACCATTTCCGCATCTACAAGATGCGCACCATGCGCATTGACGCGGAAAGCCTGGGCGCCGTCTGGGCCGAGGCGCGTGACCCCCGTATCACCCGCGTCGGCCGCTTCCTGCGCCAGACGCGCATCGACGAGATGCCACAACTCATCAACGTGCTGCGCGGCGACATGTCCCTCGTGGGACCCCGCCCCGAACGCCCCAATTTCACCGCGCAGCTCGCCTTGCAGCTTCCGCTCTACCAGGAGCGCCATATGGTAAAGGCCGGGCTGACCGGATGGGCGCAGATAAACTACCCTTACGGCGCTTCCCTGGACGATGCGCGGTCGAAGCTCAGCTATGACCTGTATTACGTGAAGAATTTTTCTATCTTGTTCGATCTGCTGATCTTGTTGCAGACGTTGCGCGTGGTGCTTTGGCCTAGTGGGGCTCGTTAAGGAAGCAAGCAAGGCCTTCTTTTTTGAAAAAAAGAAGCAAAAAACTTTTAACTCCGCTGTCGCGCGTTTGCGGAAACGAGTTAGTTTTACGACGAAGCCGTTTGCGGGGATGATCTCTCTTTTCGTCCTGATCTCTGCTCTCTCATCGAGATCGTCAGCATCCTGCCTGGACAGCAGGTCCGTGATTTCCGTCGAGGTAATCGGAACGGCACCCGAAGCACAAGCCTGACGCCGGGCCAATGCGGTTCGGCGTTCAAAGTCAGTTTTCTCGATGGTCAAAGCCGCATCATTACCAAACAGCGAGAAGCGGCGGAGATGTCCCGGCCCGATGTGTGTGATGATCGCCGTTTCCTGGGTTGGCCGTCCATCAAGACCAACGTGTCACAGGAGGTTGCCTCTGCCTTGTTCGTGTGGCGCGACAGGCGCACGATCAGACAGCTCGACTGCGGCCGGGTAGGCAACATCCTCGGCTGGTATTTTGTCGCCGGCGGAAAATCGCTGGTTCTCACTTGCGACGACTATCACCAGGAGGGCTACGGCGTCCGCCTCCGCGAAGACGTCGCGACCGGAAGACGGCTTGGCTGGGCCGCGGCGACCGAGCTAGGCGAGACTCCAAAGGAGCTCCCCAATGGGCTCGACACGACGACTGGCCGCACGGCGACTGTCCGCAATCCCTCCAAAAACCGTCGGCTTTCAATCCAGCCTGCACCCGACAGGGATCAAAAGTTTTTTGCTTCTTTTTTTCAAAAAAGAAGTGCTTTCTTCCTTCCGTGCACGTCCCAGGCCCGATCAGCAAGCTCACCCGCGAAGAGAAACTGCTGGCCGGCCTGAACCTCGCCCAAATGTCCGGCCTGGAGGTCGGCGCACTCGCATCGCCCATGCTTCGCCCGCCGGCAGCGCGTATGAAGTTCGTCGATCACGCGGACAGCGCCGCCCTGCGCGCCAAATACGCCAACGACCCGGCCGTGGCGCTCGACGATATCGTGCCGGTGGATGCCGTCTGGGGCGAAAACACGCTCGCCCAGTGTTTCCCCGGCGAGCGCTTCGATTTCGTTATCGCCAGCCACGTCATCGAGCACGTGCCGGACATGATCGGCTGGCTCGGCGAAGTGGCTGATGTGCTGAACCCGGACGGCCGGCTGATCCTGGCCATCCCCGACCGACGCTACAGCTTCGACCTGCTGCGGCGCGAGACGACGCTGACCGACCTGATTGACGCCCATCTCCGCGGCGCCAAACGCCCGTCGCCCGGCCAGGTGTTCGACCTGAACGCCAACGCCGTGGCGCACGACCATGTGGCCGCCTGGTTTGCGCCGCCCGTGGTCCCGCCACGTCACTACGCCTCACGCGGCTGGGCCTTGGGGCAGGCGCGCGCGGCGCAGGCCGGCACCTATATCGACGTCCATTGCTCGGTCTTCACCGCGCGCTCCCTGCTGGAGCTGCTGGAAGGGTTGCTTGAGTTGGAGCTTCTCCCCTACCGGCTGGAGCGTTTTCACGTGGCTCCGGTAGGTAGCGCCGAGATGAGCCTGGTTCTCCGGCGCCAGCCCGAAGCAGCCGGGGCGCAAGCCGCCCAACCTGCCTTGCGGGCAATGCTCCTGGCCGGGCAGGACACGGAAGGACTGGCGCTTGATACGGTGAGCGACGCCGTGCCCCTGCAGCGCCGCGTCGCCGAACTGGAACATGCGCTGGCAGCGATGCGGGCCAGCACGTCGTGGAAGATCACCCGCCCGCTTCGCACGCTGGCCGGCCGCTTCAAGCGGAAATCGCTGGAAGGAAATCCTTCCGCCGCCTAACCTTCCGCCATGATCACCCTGACCATCAACGACCAGGCCCACACGGTGGACGTCCCGGCAGACATGCCCGTGCTCTGGGTCCTGCGTGACGTGCTCGGGCTGACAGGCACCAAATACGGCTGCGGCATCGCGCTGTGCGGCGCCTGCACCATCCATCTCGACGGCCAGGCGGTGCGGTCCTGCCAGCTCCAGGCCGGCCATGTGGGAAACGCGCGCATCACCACCATTGAGGCAGCGCACACCATCCCCGAGGGCGCGCGCGTGCAGAAGGCCTGGCTGGACCGCGAGGTGGTGCAATGCGGCTACTGCCAGCCGGGCCAGATCATGTCCGCCACCGCGCTGCTGACGCATACGCCGCATCCGTCGGACGCCGACATAGACGCTGCCATGTCCGGCAACATCTGCCGCTGCGGCACCTACGTCCGCATACGCGCCGCCATCCACGATGCGGCGGTGTGATCTGCCCGTGAAAGAGAAGAAAGGCCTCCTTTTTCGAGAAAAAGAAGCAAAAAGCTTTTGTCCGGCTGTCGCGGTTCTCTCCTGCGCGGCGCGACAACGGAGTCAAAAGTTTTTTGCTTTTTTTTCTCGAAAAAGAAGGCCTTGCCTTGCTTTCCTGGATGCACCGTAAGGCGAAATGACCATGCACCACCCCCGCCGAGACATCCTGAAGCTCACCCTGTTGGCAGCAGGAGGCCTGCTCCTCCCCATACGACTGCAAGCCGGCGAGGCACCACACAGCAGCGGCCCGCCCATCCTGCCGCCGCAGGCCTTCATCCGCATCACCCCTGACGCCATCACCCTGATCATGCCGGACACCGAGTTCGGCCAGGGCATCTGGACCAGTGCGGCCACGCTGATCGCCGAGGAGCTTGAAGTCCGGCTGGACCAGATCAGCGTGGAGCCGGCCCCGCCGAACGCGCCGCTCTATGCCACCGACGGCATTGAGCAGGCGACAGGCGGCTCCACCTCGACGATCGGCGACTGGATGCGCCTGCGCGAGGCTGGCGCGCGTGCCCGCGTGATGCTCACCCAGGCCGCGGCGCAATTGTGGCACGTGGACCCGGCCACCTGCCGCGCGCAGGACGCGGTGATCCACCACGACGCCACCGGCCACTCCGCCCCATACGCCGAGCTGGCGGCGCGGGCCGCCACGTTCCCGATCCCCACCCAGGTCACCCTGAAGCCGCCCGCGCAATGGCGCCTGGCTGGCCGGCCGCAGAAGCGGCTGGACACGCCCGCCAAGGTCACCGGAGCCGCGACTTACGGCATCGACGTCGTGGTTCCGGGCATGAAGATTGGCACCGTGGCCGCCTGCCCGGTGCGCGGCGGCCGCCTTGTGGCGATCGACGAGGCGGCGGCACGCGCCATCCCGGGGGTGCACGCCGTCATCCGCCTGCCCGATGCCGTCGCCATCATCGCCGACCATTACTGGGCGGCGAAGAAGGGGCTCCAGGCCGCCCGCCCACAATGGGACGAAGGCCCGAACGCGGCGGTGTCCACCGCCAGCATACAGGCCGCGCTGGAACAGGCCAGCACCCAGCCGGGCGCCATCGCCCGCAACGATGCGGACGCACAAGCTCGCGTCGCCGCCGCGCACACGCAGCTTCACGCCACCTACCACCTGCCGTTCCTCTCCCATGCGCCGATGGAGCCGATCAACACCACCATCCACGTCAGGCCGGACGGCGCGGACCTCTGGGTCGGCACCCAGGTTCCGGTACGCGCGCGCGATGCGGTGGCGCGTGTCACCGGCCTGCCGCCGGCGCGCATCGCCGTGCACAACCAGCTCATGGGTGGCGCCTTCGGCCGCAGGCTGGATGTGGACAGCATAGAGCAGGCCGCCGCCATCGCCCGCCAGGTGCCCTACCCGGTCAAGCTCGTCTGGTCGCGCGAGGAGGACATCACGCAGGACATGTTCCGCCCCGCCTATCGCGACACGCTGTCCGCGGGTCTGGACGCGCAGGGCCGCATCGCCGGCTGGACGCACAAGACCGCCGGCTCCTCGATCACCGCCCGCTACGATCCCGGCGACATGAAGGGCGCGCTCGATCCGGACGCCGTCGAATGCGCCGCCAACACGCCGTATGACATCGACGCCGCCCAGGTCTCTTACGTGCGCTGCGAGCCGCAAGGCGTGGCCACCGCCTGGTGGCGCGGGGTCGGGCCCACACATAACGTCTTCGTTGTCGAATCCTTCATGGACGAGTGTGCCGCCGCCGCCGGGCAGGACCCTGTCGCCTACCGCCGCGCGCTGCTGGGCCACAACCCGCGCGCGCTGGCGGTGCTCGACCTCGCGGCGGCAAAATCCGGCTGGGGCACGAAGCTGCCGCCGAACCACGGCCGCGGCGTCAGCCTGCAATTCGCCTTCTCGTCCTTCGTCGCCCATGTCTGCGAAGTCGAAGTCACGCCAGAGGCGAAGATACGGGTGCATCGTTGCACGGTCGCGATCGATTGCGGCCAGCGCATCAACCCGGACACCATCGCCGCCCAGGTGGAAGGCGGCCTCATTTTCGGCCTCAGCATGGCGCTCTACAGTGACATCACCTTCGCCCAGGGCCGCGTCCAGCAAAGCAACTTCAACACCTACCGGGTCCTCCGCCTGAACGAGGCGCCGGTGATCGAGGTCCATCAAACCGACAGCCACGCCGATCCTGGCGGGGTGGGCGAGACCGGCACCGCGGCCGCGGCCGCGGCTCTCGGCAACGCCATCTTCGCGGCGACGGGCAAGCGGCTGCGGCAGCTGCCGTTCGGGGCAGGCGCCCTGCGGTCGGCTTAGGCAAGCAAGCAGTCCTCTGTCGAAAAAGGGGCGAGAGACTGCCGCATCGGCGTCAGCCGGGCGCTAATCTGACCTGTCGCGCCGGCGGCAGTCTTAACTTGTAGGCAAGCATGGGGCTCTGCCCCGAACCCCGTCGTGCAAAGCACGCAGTCGAGTGTCGTGCGAAGCGCGCAGTCGCGTGACCGGCGAGGCACGCAGTTGCGTGACGGGACCTTAAGGCCCCAGACCCCCATCCGTCCAGAAGAGCCGATGCCCGACATGCGCCTGCGTCGGGCGCGCTATACCGCCACATTTTACCGCCAAACCGCTCCAATCATTAACGCAACAATTGCAAATGCGACCATGTTTGCATACTACTCGGGGTTGCGGCCCGTGGAGTAAAACCAAAGTCTGACCAACTGATGCCAAACCGCGTCCGCATCGACACCACCCGACGCGCGCCAGGTGATTACAGGCGGCAAACGAATGAGATGGAAGACAATGGTATGTTGTCTCCCTGACAAATGGCCGCTTTGTATGAAACGCAAAGCATCTGGCTGGTGCAAGACCACAAGGGATATCCTTTCCGCGAATGCGCAACTCGAAGGACGAGACAGGTGTCAGGTGAGGCGGCGAACACCGCTGTCTGGGCGGAGTCTGCGCCAGTAGAAGCGGTGCGCCCCCAGGCTCGACGGCAGGCAACGGGCTCGGTCCAGGCCCGGCTGATCGTGCTCGCCACAGCCGCGATCCTGCCCATGCTGCTGCTGTTCACCGCCATCGCCTATCTGGACCACCGTGCGGAACGCGTCCGCTCCGGCGAGCGCCAGCTCAGCGTAACCCACAGCATGGCGGCCACCGTCGAACGCGAGCTGCGCGCCGCCACGGCGAGCCTGCAGGCGCTCGCTTTGTCCCCCGGTCTGCAGCACGACGACATCGCCGGTTTCCGCAGCCTCGCCGAACGCTTCATCTCGACCGAGCCGAAAGGCTCTGCGCTGGTGCTTCTCGACAGCGGCGGACAGCAATTGCTCAACACCGCAGCCCCGCCAGGCGGACATCTAGCCCGCAGGGAACACGCCTTGAATACATCCCTGACGTGGCGCGTCTTCGACACCGCGCAGCCGATCATAAGCGACCTCTTTCCGCCAGACACCGGCAACGAACTGATCGTAACGGCGGATGTGCCGGTCATGAAGAACGGACGCGTCATCTACGACCTCAGCCTGGTCCTGCCCGCCTCGCGCTTCTCGGACATACTCTCCGAGCAGTCGCTGCCCGCCGGGCGGATACTCGCCGTGTTCGACCGCATGGGACAGACGGTGGCACGCCTGCCAAACCCCGAAACCCTGGTCGGTGTGCAAGCCTCCGACAGCCTGCTCCCGGCGCTGCTCACGCGGGAAGAGGGCGTGCTCGCTTCCGTCACACGGGAAGGCACGCCGGTGCTGACGGCATTCAGCCACACCAAGCCATCCGGCTGGGCGGTGGCCTTTGCCGTGCCCGACTCAGAGCTGCGCGCGCCGTTGCAGAAATCGTTGCGACTGGCGGTGGGCCTGGGCCTGGTGGGCATGCTGGCCAGCGCCGCCGTGGCGTTCGTCATGGGCCAGCGCATCCTGCAGCCGATACGCTCGTTGACGCGCTTCGCCGCCAACCCCGCCCATGCGGACATGGGCCGGCTGGGCCTGCGCGAGCTGGACGCCGTCGCCGCCGCCCTGCGCCAGGGCGAACAGGACAGGCAAGCCGCCATGGACGCCCTGCAAACCCTGAACGAGCAGCTCGAGGGCCTGGTGCGCCAGGAGACAGCCAGCCGCCTCGCCGTGCAGGCGCAGCTCGCGCAGTCCCAGCGCATGGAAGCCCTGGGCCAGCTCGCCGGCGGCATCGCGCATGACTTCAACAACGTGCTGCAAGCCGTCATGGGCGGCCTGAGCCTGATACAGCGCCGCGCGGCCGACGAGACTGCCGTCCGCCGCCTCACCGCGATGGCCGCAGAAGCGGCTGCACGCGGCGCGTCCATCACCGGCCGCCTGCTCACCTTTGCCCGCCGCGGCGAGCTGGCCGCCGCCCCCGTGCCGCCGGAAGCCCTGCTGGAGGGCCTGCGAATGATGCTCGGCCACACGCTCGGCCCGGAGATCACGATACGCGTGGAGGTGCCTTATGGCGTACCCAATTTGCTGGCCGACAAGCCGCAGCTGGAGACCGCGCTGATCAACATCGCGGTGAACGCACGCGACGCCATGCAGGACGGCGGCACTCTGACACTGACGGCCTCGACTGCGCCGTCAGAGACGCCGCCGCCCCCCACGCTTCCTGCGGGCGCCTACGTGCATCTGACCGTGACCGACACCGGCACCGGCATGGCGCCCGAAATCCTCGCGCGCGCCAGCGAGCCGTTCTTCACCACCAAGGAGCCGGGCCAGGGCACCGGACTGGGCCTGGCCATGGCACGCGGCTTTGCCGAACAATCGGGCGGCGCCTTCGCGGTCACCAGCCTCCAGGGCCAGGGCACCACCGTCCACCTCTGGTTCCCGCAGGCAGACGAGGCGGCCGTCATCGCCGCGTCCCCACACACTGCCGCGATCCTGGGCGCGGACACCAGCACGGCGATGCGCGTCCTCATGGTCGATGACGACGGCATGGTGCGCGAAATGCTCGCCGGCGAGATGGAGGCAAACGGCTTCCTGGTCACCACCGCGGCCGACGGCCCGGCCGCGCTCGCCCTGATCGATGCCGGGCAGGTCACGGACCTGCTGATCACAGACTACGCGATGGCAGGCATGAACGGGCTGGCGCTGATCACCGAAACCCGGCGCCGCCGCCCGGGGCTACCGGCTTTGCTGCTCACGGGGTTTGCCGAAACCCGCGCGGAGGAAGCGCTCGCCTCTGCGCAGGACCGGCTGACGGTGCTGCTGCGCAAGCCGATCGCGGGCGAGGATCTGGCGCGGCATGCGGCTCGGTTGCGCCGACGGAAGTGAAGGCAAGGAAGGCCTTCTTTTTTGAAAAAAGAAGCAAAAAATTTTTGTTCCCGCGCATCTGCGGCGTCCGGATGCTCCCGGATGAACATGCGCTGGAATGCGAGGAAGTAAAAGTTTTTTGCTTCTTTTTTTCAAAAAAGAAGGCCTTGCTTACTTCACCGCGGTCACGTGGACAAAAATGCGTCGACCGCGTCCATCACCGCCTGCTCCACATCAGCCGCAGGCGCCGCCGCATCGATCACCACGCTGCGCAAGTTTGCAGCCTGCGTCAGGAAAGACTCCCGCACCCGCGCGTGAAACGCCAGGTCCAATCCTTCGAAACGTCCCTCGTCCTGCCCGCTCGCCGCCAGCCGCCGCTCGCTTCGCAGCAATCCCACGCGCGGGTCCACATCCAGCACAACCGTCAGATCCGGCAGCAAACCCACGGCCTGCCGGTGCAAGTCCAGAATGAAACCGCTATCCAGTCCGCGCCCGGCTCCCTGGTAGGCCAGCGTGGATCCCACGAAGCGGTCGCAGAGCACCACGCGCCCGGCCGCCAGCGCCGGCCTGATCACGCGCGCCACGTGCTGCACCCGTGCTGCCACCATCAGCAACAACTCGGCCGTAGGGTCCCAGTCCGGTGCGTCGTCGGCCAGCAGCAACGCCCGCAACGCCAGGCCCTCCGGCGTGCCGCCCGGCTCCCGCGTCACGAGGGCTCGCTCGCCGAGTTGCGCTGCCACGGCGGCCATGGCGGTCGTCTTGCCTGCGCCTTCGCCGCCTTCGAAGACTATGAACATGGGTAAGCAAGCAAGCAGTCCTTTTTTGAAAAAAAGGACCAAAAAACTTTTCCTCCCTGTCGGCGGCTGCTGAACCAGTCGCCGACAGAGACCAAAAGTTTTTTGCTTCTTTTTTTCAAAAAAGAAGGCCTTTCTTCCTTGCCTAAGCCCCCACGATGAACCGCGAAACAACCGCCACCGCTCGCCCGGGCAGCCCCATACGCCCGACATCCTCGCCGGCCACCAAAGGTATCTCGCTGGCCGGCACGCCCTGCCCGCTCACCGTGATCTTCCCCACCACCGCGCCGCGCAACACCGGGGCCGGGATTGGGCTATCGTAAGCCACCGCCACATGCGCGTGCTGCCGCCAGGCGCGCGGCAAGGTCAGCGTCAGGTTCTGCCCGCCCACCAGCGGCACGGTACGGCGGGACCCGAGATAGACCGGCGCGTTCTCCACCACGTCGTTTGCGGAGAACAGCGTCACGTTCTCGAAGTTCGCGAACGCCCAGCCCATCAGCCGCACGCTCTCTTCCACGCGCGCGCGCGCCGTCGGCATGCCGTTCAGCACCATGATCACGCGCCGCCCGTTATGTTCCGCGCTGCCAACCACGCCGAAACCGCCGGCATCCGTGTGCCCTGTCTTCAGCCCGTCCGCCATGCCACGCTGCACCAGCGGGTTGCGGTTGTACTGGATAATGCCGTGATAGGTGAACGTCTTTTCCGCATCGTAATGGTAGTATTCCGGGAAGTCCTGGATGATCCGCTTGGCAAGCGTGGCAATGTCGCGCACGCTCATGTGGTGCGCGGGGTCGGGCCAGCCGGTGCAGTTGCGGAACTCGCTGTTCGTCAGGCCGAGCGTCTTGGCCTCCGCGTTCATCATCTCCACGAACTGTTCTTCGGAGCCGGCGATGCCTTCTGCCAGCACGATGCATGCGTCGTTGCCGGACTGAATGATCATCCCGCGTATCAGCATCTCGACGGGAATCTGCGCACCGAGCTCGACGAACATCTTCGAGCCCTGGGTGCGCCAGGCGTGCTCGCTGACCGGCAGGCTCTGGTCCAGGCGCAGCGTGCCGGCCTTCAGCTTGGAATACACGATGTAGGCCGTCATCAGCTTGGTCATCGAGCTGGGCGGCATCTCGTCGTCGGCCGCCTTGTTGAGCAGCACTGCACCGGTGTTAAAATCGGTGATCACCGCCCATTTGGCCGACGTGTCCATGGGCCCGAGCGGCGTGTCGGCTGCGGAGCCCGCCGAGCTGGCGCCGCCGGTATCCGCACCGCCGGAATCCTCGTCGTCACCACCCGCGCCGGCCTTGCGGGCGGCGGCAGCCTCCTTGCTCGCGTGCTTTGGCCGCGCCCAGGCAGCCCCCCCAGCTCCTACAGACACCGTCACCAGTGCCGCGCCACCCAGAAGCACATCCCGACGTGTCGAACCCATCCGACCCCTCCTCACTGAACCACAATATGCGCGTCGACCACGCCTGCCCGCAGCGCTTGGTACAGCGCCGCATCGGCCTGCGCGATGGTGCCGAACGGCCCGGCCTGCACGCCATACACCGTCTGGCGATCCACTCTGGAGCGGACCACGTCGGCCCCGAGTCCCGCCAGCCTTGCCGCCACGGCATTCGCGTAGGTGAAGCGGCCGAACCGCCCGGCCTGTATCATGAGCTCGCCCGGCTGCGGATACCCCTGCGTGACCCGTTCCGGCAGACGGTCGGCCACCCGCATGCGAGCCTGTTCCGCCTGCCCGCCACCGATCACCCGCGAAAAGCCTGCCGCGCCGCCCGGTGCTGGCAGGCTCTCTTCGGTCACGGCGCCCGAAGGTGCCGTTGCGATCGCCAGCGTCGGCCCGCCACCCACCTGCTCCACCACCGCCCGGCTCTGCACCTGGTCGATCCGGACACGCACACGCGCCGCGCCGCCGGGCGCCATGCCCAGCAGCACCGCCGCGCGCGGCGACACGGCGATCACCCGCGCCGGCGACGCCGGGCCTCGGTCGTTGACCCGCACGAGAAGCTGCCGGCCATTTTCCAGGTTGGTCACTTCCACCACTGCCGGCATCTGCAGCGTCTGCATCTGTGCGGTCAACGCGCCAGGATCGCGCACCTCGCCGTCCTTGGTGAGGCCAGGCGTGTTGTCCCACACCGATGCGATGCCGGTCGCATCCAGCGCGTAATCCTCTGCCGGATAATACCAGTGCCCGCCTGCCTGGTAGGCGCCGCCCAGGGTGTAATGCGGCGCCGCCACAAAGGCCGGCGCCGTCGCCGGGCGGCGATGCAGGCAGCCGGACAGGCCGAGCGCGCTCAGCAGCGCCAAGCCGACCCGGCCCAGGGGCATCACGCCACCGCGTTGGCCAGCAGGCCCACGCCCAGCGCGTAGAAGATCGGCGAGTTGTAGCGCCGTATGACGCTGAAATTATGATACACCATGAACGCGTCTCCGCCGGCGCCATCGGGCAGCAGAACCGCGCCACGCACGTCCTTGCGGGTGAACGCGGTGCCGTCCGCCCGACGCACGCCGACCCCCTGCCACTCGGACAGCGTCCGCTGACGCTCCACACCCGTCTCGGCCGCCGGGAGCGACTGCGGCACCTGGATCGCCTGCCCCCAAGGCTCGCCCCAGCGCCAGCCGCATTTGACGAAGTAGTTGGCCACCGACCCGAACACGTCCGTGCGGTCGGTCCAGATGTCGCGCCGGCCGTCGCCGTCCGCATCCACCGCGTATTCCAGGTAGGAGCTTGGCATGAATTGCGGCTGTCCCATCGCACCCGCCCAGCTTCCCGTCATCGCCCGCGGCGACACGTCGCCGGCCTCCAAAATACGCAGCGCGTTGATCAGCTCCTTGCGGAAATACTCCCGCCGCCGCCCCTCATAGGCGAGCGTCGCCAGCCCCTCCACGACGCGATACGTGCCGGTACGCTCGCCGAAATTGGACTCTAGCCCCCAGATGCCCATCACGATGCGCGGGTCGCAGCGGTAGCGCTCGGTCACCGAAGCCAGAGTCGCCGTCTCCCTCGCATACACCGCACGCGCCTTGTCCAGCCGCGTCTGCGGCAGCACGCGCGCCCGGTATTGCGGCCAGGTCAGCTCGAACTCCGGCTGGTGATGATCCAGCTCGATCACCTTGGGGTTCGGCACCACGCCTTCGAACGCCGCATCCACCACCGTTCCGCGCACCCCGGCCGCGACGGCCTCGGCCCGCACGGAGGCGACGAAGGCGCCGAACCCGTCCTGTGCGCGGGCGGCGAGCGGCAGGGCGACCAGGGGGGCGGAGAGAAGGACTCGGCGCGTCAGCATCGGGCAGTGTTCGCACGGATAGAGGACGGCGCGGAAGTTAAGAAAAGGAAGGAAGACCTTCTTTTTTGAAAAAAAGAAGCAAAAAACTTTTGCTCCCTGTCGGCGAGTTTCCGGCGAGCGCGCGACAGCGAACCAAAAGTTTTTTGCTTCTTTTTTCCAAAAAAGAAGGCCTTGCTTCCTTACGCATCCGCCGCCAGCCGAGCCGCCTGATCCTCCTCCGTCAACGCATCGACGAACTCGTCGAACTCCCCAGCCATCACCCGGTCGATCTTGTGCGACGTCAAATTGATCCGGTGGTCCGACACCCGCCCCTGCGGAAAATTATACGTGCGTATCCGCTCGCTCCGATCGCCCGTACCCACCTGGCTTTTACGGTCCGCCGAGCGCGTTGCATGCAAATCGGCGCGCTGCGCCTCGTACATGCGCGCGCGCAATATCTTCATCGCCTTCGCACGGTTCTTGTGTTGGCTGCGCTCCTCCTGCATCGCCACCACGATGCCCGTCGGAAGATGCGTGATACGCACGGCGGATTCTGTTTTGTTCACATGCTGCCCACCGGCGCCAGACGCCCGATAGACGTCGATGCGCAGGTCGCTTTCGTTGACCTGCACGTCCACCTCCTCGGCTTCCGGCAGAACCGCCACGGTGACCGTGCTCGTATGTATCCGCCCCTGCGTCTCCGTCGTCGGCACGCGCTGCACGCGGTGCACGCCGGATTCGTATTTCAGCCTGGCGAACACGTTGCGGCCAGTGATCTCGGCGATGCCCTCCTTCAGCCCGCCCAGCTCCGTCTCGCCGTAATCCATCAGCTCGAACCGCCAGCCGCGCAGGCCGGCATATTTCTGATAGGCGGCGAACAGTTCGGCCGCGAACAGCGCCGCCTCGTCGCCGCCCGCGGCCGGCCGTATCTCCAATATTGCGCTGCGCTCGTCCGCCTCGTCGCGCGGCAGCAAAGCGAGCTGTATCTCGCGCGCCAGCTTCGGCAGACGCTCGCGCAGGTCACGCAACTCGGCTTCCGCCATCTCGCGCATTTCCGGATCGGCCAGCAACTGCTCGGCACCGGCGGCCTCGGTCTCGGCTGCGCGCCACTCTTCTATGCGCGCCACCACCGGTTCCAGTTCGGACAACTCGCGGGAAGCGCGCGAGAACGCCTCGCCGGTGAGGCCGCTGGAAAGGTCGTGACGCAGCTCTTCGGCGCGTAGGACGATCCTGTCGAATTTTCCCGCTAGGTCTAGCATCACGTCAAACCAAAGGAAGCAAGCAGTTCTTTTTTGGAAAAAAAGAACCAAAAAACTTTTGACTTCGCTGTCGCGGACCTATCCGGACACTCGCCGACAGGGAGCAAAAGTTTTTTGCTTCTTTTTTTCAAAAAAGAAGGCCTTGCCTTAAACACTCAACGTCCGCGCCACATCCTCCAGCGCGACCTCAACCTGCGTACCCGTCGCCAGGTCCTTCACCGCCGCCACGCCGCGTGCCGCCTCGTCGTCACCGATGATCACCACCGCCCGCGCACCCAATTTGTTCGCCCGCTCCATGCGCTTCTTCATGTTGCCGCGATACGCCATCTCCGCGCGTATGTTGGCCTGCCGCAGCGCCTGCAGCAGCGCCACGGCGGTGGCTTCGGCGCGCTCGCCGAGCGGGATCACGGCAACCGTCGTCGGCGGCAGCGGCGCCTCGGCCAGCAGCATGGACAGCCGCTCGATGCCCGCGGCCCAGCCCACGGCCGGGGTCGGCGGCCCGCCCATCTCGGCCACCAGCCCGTCATAGCGCCCGCCGGCCATTACCGTGCCCTGCGCGCCGAGCCGCGTGGTCACGAACTCGAAGGCGGTGTGGCTGTAATAGTCCAGGCCACGCACGATTCGCGGGTTCTCGCGGAACGGCACGCCGAACGCGGTCAGATGCGCGCGCACGGTCTCGTAGAAGCCGGCCGCCGCGTCGGTGAGATACGGCCCGATCGTCGGGGCCGCGGCCACGAGCGCGCGGTCGCCCTCGTCCTTGCTGTCCAGGATGCGCATCGGGTTGCGCGCTAGGCGGTCCTGGCTGTCGGTGGAGAGCGCGCCTTTGTGGCTCTCGAAATAGGCCACCAGCGCGTGGCGATAGGCGTCGCGGCTCGGCGTGTCGCCCAGCGTGTTCAGCTCCAGCATAACGTCGTCGCCCAGGCCAAGCCCGCCCAGAATGTGCCAGCCGAGTGCGATCACCTCGGCGTCTGCCAGCGGCTCGGGCGCGCCGATCAGCTCGGCGCCTATCTGGTGGAACTGCCTGTAGCGGCCCTTTTGCGGCCGCTCGTAGCGGAACATCGGCCCGGCGTAGAAAACCTTCTGCGGCAGGGACTGGGTCAAGCCGGCGGTCACCAGGGCGCGGCAGATGCCGGCGGTGTTCTCCGGCCGCAGCGTCAGGCTGTCCCCGCCGCGGTCCTGGAAGGTGTACATCTCCTTGGTGACCACGTCGGAGGTGTCGCCCAGCGTGCGGGCGAACACCCGCGTGTCCTCGAAGATCGGCGTGGACCACTCGTCAAACCCGTACAGCCCGGCGGTCCGGCGCGCGACGCCGGCCACGTGGGCGAAGCGGCGCTGGTCCTCGCCCAGTATGTCTCGTGTGCCGCGTACCGGCTGTAGCGCTTCCAAGCTTGTTCTCGTGCGATGGAGCGCGGGCGTTTAACACACATCGCTCCGGCTGCCATCCCGAGGCACGCAAGCGGCTCGGCCGCAGAACCCCTCTGTTCCCACGGCTGGCGACGAGGCGTGCCGGCGCCAATCCACCCGGCCCTGCCGTGCTCACCGCGCCCACGCACAGGCGTTTAGGCCTTGCAGCGTTGACTGCGGCTTGTGCGCCATAGTGCCGGCCTTTACGACGCGTTGATGCAGAACGACGCACCGGCGGGCACAGGCTTGCGGGATGATCTGGCCGACGCGCGGCTGGAGATAGACCGCCTAAAGCTCGTCGCCGAACAGGCACTGGCCAGCGCGGCGCTGCAGGGTATGCGGGCCGGCGGGCAAAGCGGCGAGGCGCACGCGCTGCGCGGGCAGGTGCAAGCCATGCGCGCCAGCTTCTTCTGGCGGCTGACCTTGCCGCTGCGCGTGGCCGTGGACCTGGCGCGCGGCCTGCCGCCCGGCTCCAGTCCGGAAGCCCAGGTGCTGCGCCACGCCGCCACCCTCTTGCGCCGCCAGGGAGCAGGCGCGCTGTGGGTCAAATCGCGCCAGATATTCCGCCAGCGTGCGATGCTGCGCCGCGCGGTCGCCGGCCGGGCCTCGGCGGGAGCGGCGGCAACCCAGGCGACGGCGGCCATGCCGCTGCCTTGCACCGTGCTGGCGCCCTCCGTGCTCATCATCGCCGAGCTGACCCTGCAGCAATGCGCCAAATACCGCGTGTGGCAGAAGCGGGAGCTGTTCACCCGTCTCGGTGTGCCGTGCCGCGTGGTCGACTGGCGGCACACGGAGGACTGCCTCTCGGCCGCTTCGCTTGCCACCCAGGTGATCCTCTACCGCGTGCCCGGCTACCCGCTCGTGATGCGCCTGATCGAGCGGCTGCACGGCCTGCGCCTTCCTGTCGCGTGGGAAGTGGACGACCTGATATTCGACCGCGGCCTGTTCCTGCTGAACCGCAACGTGGACTCGCTCGAACCCGAAATGCGCGAGGGCATCCTGTCCGGCGTGGAGCTGTATCGCAGCGCCATGCTGGCCTGCGGCACCGGTATCGCCAGCACGCCGCATCTGGCCCAGGTGATGCGTGACGCCGGCCTGGCCGAAGCCTGCGTGATCGAGAACGCGCTGGACGAGGAGACGCTCAGCCTGGCCGCCGGCCTGCGCCGCCGCCGCGAAGCCGCCCCGCCGCGCGACACCGTGCTGGTCACCTACGGCTCCGGCACCAAGACGCATGACGCCGATTTCCGCCAGGCCGCCCCTGCTTTGCTGCGCGCGCTGCAGGCGCTGCCGAACCTGCGCCTGCGTATCGTGGGAGAGCTCACGCTGCCGGCGGAGTTCTCGGCCGTGGCCGGACAGGTCGAGCAACTGCCGCCGGTGCCCTTCGCGCGCTACATGGCGCTGCTGGCGGACGGCGACATCGGCGTGGCCCCGCTCGAACCCACGCTGTTCAACGACTCGAAGAGCAACATCAAGTTCCTCGAATCGGCCGTGCTGGGGCTGCCCTCCATCTGTTCGCCGCGCGCGCATTTCACCGATGCCGTGCGTGACGGCGAGAACGGCCTGCTGGCCGATACCGAGGCGGCCTGGTTCGACGCCTTGTGCCGGCTCGCCGGCGATGCCGGCCTGCGCGCCCGCCTGGGAGAGGCGGCGTTGCAGACGGCACTCGCGCGCTACGCGCCGGACGCGGTGGCGCGCGCGCAATTGCTGCCGCTGCTGGCCAGGGCGCCGGACCAGCGCGTGCGCAAGCCCCTGCGCGTGCTGCTCGCCAACATCTACTACACGCCGCGCAGCTATGGCGGCGCCACACTCGTGGTGGAAGAGATGGCCCGCCGCCTGCACGCGCGCGGCGACACGGAAATCCACATCTTCACCGGCCTGCCGCAGGACGAGCCGGACCGCGTGACCACGCGCACGGACCAGGACGGCATCACCGTCTTTGCCGTGCCGACCTCGGAGAGCGACACCGTGGCCGCTCTCGACGACCCCGGCGCAGGTGTTGCGTTCGGCCGCGTGCTCGATGCCATCCAGCCGGACGTGGTGCACCTGCACGCGATACAGGGCCTGAGCGCCAGCTTGGCCGCCGCCTGCACGCTGCGCGGCATCCCCTATGTGATCACGCTGCACGACGCCTGGTTTCTGTGCGCCCGCCAGTTCATGGTGCGCGACGACGGCACCTACTGCTTCCAGACCACCATAGATCTGCACATCTGCCAGAACTGCGTGCCCGGCGCCTACCACCTCGAGCAGCGCGCCCGCCTGATGCACGCGGTTCTGCAAGGCGCGGCCCTGCTGCTCTCGCCTAGTGAGGCGCATCGCACGCTCCACATCGCCAACGGTGTGGCGCCGGAGAGGATCGTCGTGGCACCGAATGGCGTGCGCCTGCCTGCCACGCGCCTCCCACGCGAAGCGGCCGGCAAGCTGCGCTTCGCCTATGTCGGCGGCAACGTTGAGGTGAAAGGCTTCAGCATCGTCAAACGGGCCTTCGAAGCGCTGGACCGGGATGACTGGGAGCTGGTGCTCGTCGACAACACGCTCAACCTCGGGTTCTCCAGCGTGGACGCCTCCGAATGGCGGGTGCGCGGGGATTTGCGCGTGGTCCCCGCCTATACGCAGGACGACATGGACAGCTTCTTCGCCGGCATTGACGTGCTGGTATTTCCCTCTCAGTGGAAGGAAAGCTTCGGCCTGACGGTGCGCGAGGCCCTGGCACGCGATGTTTGGGTGATCTCGACCGCCGGCGGCGGCCCGGCCGAGGCGATCGTGGACGGGGTGAACGGCACGCTGATCCCGCTCGACGGGCGCCACGAGAGACTGGGTGCTGCGGTGACGGCGTTGCTGGATGTGCCGGAGCGATTGGCTGGATATCGCAATCCGTTTGCCGGCGAGATCATGGATTATGCGGCGCAGGCGGACGCCTTGCGTGGGATCCTGGGAGATGTGGTTAGGAAGAAAGCAGTTCTTTTTTGAAAAAAAGAACCAAAAAACTTTTGGTCCCGCTGTCGCCGACTGTGTCAACGCGGCGGGTGTCCTGAGATGGTACGGCTGGCTCCCGCGCCAGGAGCAAAAGTTTTTTGGTTCTTTTTTTTCAAAAAAGAACTGCTTTCTTCTTTAGGAGCGTAACCGCATGGACGGAGCTTTGACCGACGAAGCGCTCGCCCCCCTATTCTGGCGCCCGTCCCGCCTGGGCGTGGACAGCGCCTGGTTCGGCCACGTGCCGTTCGCGCACTGGATCGTGGGCCAGCACCGCCCCGCAAGCATCGTGGAGCTGGGCGCGCATAACGGCGTCTCCTACGCGGCGTTCTGCGAAGCGGTATTGCGCGAGCGGCTGGATGCGCGCGCGCTTGCGGTGGACACCTGGCAGGGCGACGAGCATGCCGGATTCTACGGCGACGACGTGTATGCCGACCTGCAACGCTTCCACGACCAGCGCTATGCCGGCTTCTCGACCTTGCTGCGCACCAATTTCGACGACGCGAGCACACGCGTGCTCGATGGCAGCGTCGATCTCCTGCACATCGACGGACGGCACCGTTACGAGGACGTGTCGCACGATTTCGCCACCTGGCTGCCGAAGATGTCGCGCCGTGGCGTGGTCCTGTTCCATGACACCAACGTGCGCGAGCACGATTTCGGCGTGTATCGTTTGTGGGCGGAGCTGTGCCGGGCGCATCCGTCGTTCGAGTTCCTGCACGGCCACGGGCTTGGCGTGCTTGCGTTGGGCGAGGCCGGTGGCGCGCTGGGGCAGCTATGCGCGTTGCAGGATCCACACGAGATAAACACCGTGCGCGAGCGTTTCGCCCTGCTGGGCGAACGCTGGATCGCCACGCGCGACCTGCAGCACGCCGACCGGCGCCAGGCGGCGGTGGCAGCGAAGCTGGCGGAGGCGCAGGCGGACCTGGAGTCCACTCGCGGCTGGGCGGAGAACGCGCAAGGCGAAGTTAATAAGCTGTTCCCGATGTATCAGGCGCTGATCGAGACGCATCGCGGCGTGCGCGCGAACCTGGCGCGGGCGCGCCACGATGTGGCTGCCCGGGAGCGCGAGCTGGGCGAGCGTGCGGTTGTCTTGCAGGCACGCGAGGCTGAGCTGTCCGGCCAGCGCGCGGCGCTGGACGACGCACATCGCGCACTGGACGAGGCACATCGTGCGCTGGATGCAACGCGCGCCGCGCTTGGGGGCGCACGCGATGAATTGGAGGCAGCGCGGACGCAGGCTCGGGCGCAGGCGCGGGCGGCCGAGATCACGCTGGAGGGTGCACGGGCGCACGCGGCCGCGCTGGTCGAATCACGCGCGCAAATGCTGTCCTCGACGAGCTGGCGCATCACGCAACCGCTGCGCCGGCTGCGAGGGGGCACGGTGGAAGTGCCGCCGGCGCCGGAGATCGCCTTGCTTGCGCCGGATGAGGGCGCCGTGGTGGCGCCGCTGGCCGTGGCGGCCGCGTTGCCCGAGACCCAAGCGGCGCCCACGCCGGAGCCGGAACCGGAACCGGAACCGGAGCCGGAGCCTGAAGCACCGGCCGTCAGGCACCCGAACGTGCTGTTCATCAGCGGTGAGGGCCACACGCCAGGCAGCACCTACCGTGTGGAACGCTACGTGGAGGCGGCGCGCAGCCTGGGCCTGGATGCAGGCTGGTGCGAGGCGGGCCCGGTGGGCCCGGCCGAGTTGGCAGGCGCCCGCCTGGTGGTGCTGTGGCGCGTGCCCTACAGCACGCATATCGCCGGCATCGTCCAGGTGGCGCACGAACAGGGGGCGACCGTCGTGTTCGACGTGGACGACCTGATGTTCCGCCCGGAGCTTGCCACCATCGAGGTGATCGACGGCATACGCAGCCAGCGTTTCTCCGAGGTGGACACGCAGGAATTCTTCCGCCTGATCGGTCGCACGATGCGCGCCTGTGACCTCGTCACCTGCCCGACGGAGGAGCTGGCTCACCAGGCGCGCCTGACCGGCCGGCCAGCCTATGTGCTGCCGAACGGATTCGACGCCGCCAGCCACGACGCCGCGCGCCGCGCCCACCGGGACTGGCTGAGCTACGCCGACGACATCGTGCGCATCGGCTATGCAGGCGGCTCGCGCACCCACCAGCGCGACTTCGCCGCCGCGGCACCGGCCATCGCGCGCGTGCTGCGCGCCTACCCGCAAACGCGGCTGACCCTGTTCCGCGATCCATCAAGCGGCGAAGGCCTCGTGCTGATCGAGGAGTTCGCCGAATTCGCCGACCTCGCCGACCGCATCGAATGGCGCGACATGGTGAAGCTTATGGACCTGCCCGGCGAGATCGCGCGCTTCGCCATCAACATCGCACCCTTGCAGCAGGACAACCCCTTTTGCGAGGCAAAGAGCGAGCTGAAATTCTTCGAGGCGGCGCTGGCCGGCGTGCCTACGGTCGCCTCTCCCACCGGGCCGTTCCGCCGTGCCATCGACCACGGCACCTCCGGCCTGCTCGCCGCCACGCAGGACGAATGGTTCGACGCCCTGGTCAGGCTGGTGGAGAACCCCGACGAGCGTGCGCGCCTGGCCCAGGCCGCCTACCACGTGACGCTCGCCCGCTTCGGCCCGGAAGCCCGCGCCGAAGCGTTCGCCCTCATGCTGGCGCAGGCCGAAGGGGGAGCGGCAGGGGCGGCGGCCTTCGAGCGGCAGCGCTACCGTGAGGGGCTGCCGCCCACGCCGGCGCCGCATGTGCCGCAGGCGGAGACGCTGTTCGAGCGCGACGATCTCGGCCAGGCGCTGGTCACAATCATCGTCCCCGTCTTCAACTACGCCGACTACGTGCCGGAAGCGCTGCAATCGGTGGCCGAACAGACCTTGCAACTGCTCGATCTTGTCGTGATCGAGGATGCCTCGCCCGATGATTCAGGTGCGATGGTGCTGGACTGGGTGCGCGCCCATGCGCAGCGGTTCAACCGCGTGCGCGTGCTGCGTCACCGGGAGAATGCGGGGCTCGGTTTCGCGCGCAACAGCGGCTTCGCGGCCGCCGAGACCCCATTCGTTCTGCCGCTGGACGCAGACAACCGCCTGCTTCCCGCCGCGTGCGAGACCCTGCTGCGCCACCTTCAGGGCAGCGCGGCCGCCTATGCCTATCCCGCGATCCAGAAGTTCGGCGATTCGAGCGACGTGGTGGGGCAAGCACCTTACTCCGTGCTGCGCCTGCAGCCTGGCAATTACATCGACGCCATGGCGCTGGTGCGCAAATCCGCCTGGGCGCTGGCCGGCGGCTACGACCACGTGCGCTATGGCTGGGAGGATTTCGATTTGTGGGCGCGCATCGCCGAACGCGGCGGCTTCGGCATCAACGTGCCCGCGATCCTGGCCGAGTACCGCGTCCATGATCGCTCGATGCTGCACACCACGACGGAGAAGCGGGCGCACCGGGAGGCGCTGGCGGAGGACATGGAGCGCCGGCACCCTTGGCTGGATCTGGCGCGTGGGGTGTCTTCTTTGGCTCGGACCTACCTCAAGTAAGGAAGCAAGCAGTCCTTTTTTGAGAAAAAGGACCAAAAAACTTTTGCTCCCTGTCGGCGGCTGTTTCAACGCGCGCCGACAGGGACCAAAAGTTTTTTGCTTCTTTTTTTCAAAAAAGAAGGCCTTGCCTCAATCTTCCGCGCCGATCGTCGTCAGATGCCGCGACGGCGTAGCGCCATATTTGAACTCGTAGGACGGCGTCCCAATCTCCGGCACATAATCCGGAAAGACCGCGCCAAGCGCAGCATCGCTGGCATCGAGCTTGGTCGTCAGCCCGTAGGTGCGCGTAAGCTCCCCGAAGCTTTCGACCACGGCGATGTCGCCGCGGAAATCCTCCGCCGCGCTGCCGCTGCTGCCCGTGCAGTAGCCGACGAACGCGTTCTTCATGACACGGGCCGGAATGCCGGCGGGCCAATCGGCTGTGCCAGGCACCAGGCTGGGATAGAGGAAGGCCATCGGGAAGTTCGTGTGGCTGCCGTCATAGGTCTTTGCGAACGTGACGAATGTATTGTTTTCGAGATCCACGCTTTGCGGCCTGCTGTCGATCGCACCTTCGAGCAAGAAGGTGAATGACATCGCGTTGGCGCCCACGCCGGACTTATTCTTGACGAAGATGTTGTTGCGCACCGTAACCTGGCCGCCATTCGGGATGTCCAGCAGGTAGGTCTCGGCCTGGCTACGATCTATCCGCGGCAGGCCGCCCTGGAAGTAGTTCGCGGTGAAGATGTTGTTCTGCGCACGCGACTTGAACAGATGGCCATAGAAGGCGTTGTGCGACCAGGAATGTGACATGTTGACGGTGAAGTTCGGGTCCACTTGGCTGGCGCCGATATAGGCATTGTGCGCGGGGCCGTTCCGCCCGCCATTGTGGTCCAGCTCGATGGAATTCAGTGTCAGGACACCGCTATATTGGCCGGCGCCGAACAGACCGTTCACGTCGGACCGCTCGAAATTGTAGATCCGCATGTTGCTGAGTGTCAGGTTGCTGCCGGCAAGCTCGTATACGCCGGCCTTGCCGGCCGTGGCCTTGCTGCCGGCGGCTACATCGATGCTGTCCCACACCACGCCGTTGCTCTGGTCGAAATACACCGGTGCCTGGCCGAGCGTGTTGTTCGACGCAGCGCCGTCCAGCACGATCACCGGCCGGGCATTGTTCTGCACCACGCCCTGGATGGTGATGTTGTCCGGCGTATGAAAGATGCCAGCAGTGTAGTCCTCGAAGGAATCAAAGGCCGGACCGATCCACGGCTGGTTGTACTTGCCCGCATAGATTGCGGGGTAGACGTAGAACACGTCGCCCGGCGCCCAGAGCCGGTAGGTGTATTCGCGCGTGAACGGCCCGCATCCGGTGGCGGCGGCCTGCTCCGGGTGCAGATAGTCGGTGCCGTCGCCCGCGAGCCTGCAACTTGGCCTGTTGGTGAAGCTCGCGTAGGTGGCGAGGTGCTTGCCGTTGCGGAACTGCTCGATATGCGGCTGCCCGCTTGTGGCCGAATGTGGCGTGGATCCCGGCACGTTCGCCCAGCTGGACTCTGACGGGTATCCCATTCCGCGCGGACATATCTGCGCCAGCTCGGCCGCGGCGTCTGGCGTCACGAACTTGCCTTGCAGGAGAGGCGTGGCTGCATTTGCCGCGGTGGCCGAGAAGATGGAAAGAACCAGGCAGGCCGTAGCCGCGCCACCGCAATGTGCCAACATCTCGAAACTCCCAGGTGGCAAAGGACCTGGAAGCAGCCCCGCAACCACAACGTATTCGTAACGGACAATTAACGTCGGGCTCGTAAATGTCAATCTGTTATCGTATCGTTATGCGGGCTTTCATGCTGGTTGCAGGAAAGTCGCCCAAGGCGGCCTCTTGCCGGACCGCACGACCACTAGCCGGCATGGAGATCGACCGCTCTGAAGCAAGCAAGGCTTTCTTTTTTAAAGAAAGAAGCAAAAACTTGTGGCAACGCTGTCGCGATCTCAACCACAACCGCGCGACAGCGGGGTCAAACGTTTTTTACTTCTCTTTTCAAAAAAGAAGGCCTCGCTTTCTGCGCCTCAGTTCTGCGCGCCGATGGTGGCGACCATCCGGGCAGGTGTCAGCCCATACAAGAAGGCGTAAGACGGCGTTCCGACCTCCGGCACGTAGTTGCTGTACATCGTGCCGAGGGCTGCGTCACTGGCGAGTATCTTGGTGGTCAGGGCATAATTGCGCGTGAGTTCGAGGAAACTCTCGACCACGCTGATATCCCCGCGATATCCCTCGACGTCACCTGCGCCGGTGGTGCAGTAACCGACAAACGCGTTCTTCAGGATCCTGGCCGGGATGTTGGAAGGCCAAGACGTGCTGTTCGGCACGACGCTCGGGTAGAGGAACGCGAAGGGATAATTCGTGTGTGTTCCATCATACGTCTTGGCAAAGCTGACGAAAGTGTTGTTCTCGAGGTCCACGCTCTGTGCGCGGCTGTCGGAGACACCTTCCAGCAGGAAGGTGAACGCCATCGCGTTGGCGCCCGCACCCGATTGATTCTTGACGAAGATGTTGTTCCGTAGCGTGACCTGGCCGCCATTCGGGATGTCCAGCAGGTAGTCCTCGGCCTGCGCACGGCCCGGCTGCGGCAGGCCGCCCTGGAAGTAGTTCGCGGTCAAGACATTGTTCTGCGCGCGGGACTTGAACAGGTGGCCGTAAAAGGCGTCGTGCGACCAGGAGTGCGACACGTTGACGGTGAAGTTCGGGTCCACCGCACTGGCGCCTATATAGGCATTGTGCGCCGGGCCATCCGGCCCGCCATTGTGATCCAGTTCGACGAAGTTCAGCGTCAGGACGCCGCTATATTGGCCGGCGCCGAACAGGCCGTTCACGCCAGCGCGCTCGAAGCCGTTGATGCGCATGTTGCTCAGCGTCAGGTTGCTCGCACCGGATTCATACACGCCGGCCTTTCCCGCCGTCACCTTGGCCCCTGCGGTCACGTTGACGCTGTCCCACACGAAGCCAGTGCTCTGATCGAAATAGACCGGCGCCTGGTCGAGCGTGTTGTCCGACGCGCCGCCTTCCAGCAACACAACCGGCCGCCGGTTGTTCTGCACCACCCCCTGGATGACGATGTTGTCCGGGTTGTGCGAGATGCCGGCCTCGTAATCTGAGAACGAGTCGAATTGCGGCCCGATCCAGGGCTGGTTGTACGGGCCGGAATAGACCGCCGGATAGACGTAGAACACGTCGCCCGGCGCCCACAGCCGGTAGGTGTGCGCACGCGTGAACGGCCCGCAGCCGCTGGCGGCCGGAGCGGCTGGATTGAGGTAGTCCGTACCGTCGCCGGCCAGCACGCAGCTCGGCTGGTTGGCGAAAGTCGTGTAGCTCGCGATGAGGCTGCCGTTGCGATACTGCGCGATGAGTGGCTGCCCGCTTGTGGCGGATTGTGGCCGCTGGACGGACATGCTTGCCCACTTCGCCTCGGACGGATAGCCCGAGCCCTGCGGACAGATCTGGGCCATCTCCGCGGTGGCGTCCGGCGTCACGGCCGTCCCTTCAAGAAGCTGGGTTGAGGCGTAAGCCGCACTCGACGGCAAGCCGAAGACGACGGCTAGAAACGCCGCCTGTGCCAGTTTGCTTTCGTTTGACAGGTCAAATCCTCCGGACCGCGTGACAGGAGCCAACCGGCATCACTTATCACGTTTTGTTGATCGCGCGATCTGGAGAATAACAACAAGTTGATGGTGGTCAACCCTAAGTTGCAGGCTCAATGATTATTTCTGGCGTTATACGATGGTATGCGAACAGTCCGCCAATGGAATTCTAGGCTGGACGGGAAATTGTGCCGGGTCCGGCGCGTCGTTGGCGCTCGCCTGCGTGTGTCGCAGCAGGCTGAGACGCTCGGCGCAACTCCTCAGCAAGATCAGTGCCGCCTGTCTCCGCTCCCACGCAGTAGGCTGCCCCAGCAGGCATTGGTCCAGGCCCTTGAGCATGCAGGCCGCCACTTCGGCCTGTCCCTGGCGGCAAGCCTGGTCGAACGCGTCCTCGATCTTGTCGCTCAGCCGGCGCCTTGGACCGCCCTGCGTTTGCATCTGCTCCATATGTCTGAACTCTCCAATCGTTGCGGAGCCGGACGCGCCGCCATGGTCTGCGGATACCGCAAGAGGATGAACGTTCTCCAAACGGAATGCCGCGGAGCTCCCCAGGCAGAAACACTGCTTGTGTGACAAGACAGCGGGCAACCGGTATGTGCACTGGGGCTAACCATCAGTCAGGCTCATGCAGCAGTACACAGCGGACGGCATGTTCTCGCGGGTCAGGCCCGTCCGCCCGGACCGCGGCCAGCCGACCTGCGCCCTCGCCGTCGATGCGGAGGAGGATTTCGACTGGGACCACCCTGTCGCCTCGACCGAGCACTCCACAGGGTGCATGCAGCGGATCGACGAGCTTCAGCGCGCGGTGGGCGTGCACGGCGTGCGGCCCACCTACCTGCTGACCTACCCCGTGTTGCAGGACGATGCGGCCGTGCGGTTGCTTGCCCAACACATCGCAGGCGGCCAGTGCGAACTGGGCGTCCAGCTGCATCCCTGGGTCACGCCACCCTTCGATGGCGACGAGGGCCCGGGCGCCTCGTATTCGGGCAACCTCGCCGCCGGCCTGGAAGCGCGCAAGCTGGAATCCCTGATCGCCCTGTTCCAATCCCGCTTCGGCCACGCACCGCGCATATACCGGGCCGGCCGTTACGGATTGGGCCCTGGGACCGCAGCGCTGCTGGAACACCACGGCTTCGAAATCGACACGAGCATCGCCCCACGCACCAGCTCCGCCGAGGAGGGCGGACCGGACTACACCGCCTACGACTACGAACCGTTCTGGTTCGGCGAGGGCAGGCGGATGCTGGAGATTCCGCTCTGCCGCAGCGTCGTCGGCTGGGGTGGCGCGCTGGCGCCCGCAGCCTATCGGCGCCTGGGCGCCGCACCGGCCCGGCTGCGCCTGCAGGGACTGGTCACAAGGACACGCTTCGCCGAACGCATCACCCTCTCACCAGAGGGCAACGATCTTGCCGCCATGCTGCGCCTGCTGCGGCACTTGCGTAGCCGCGGCCAGTCCGTGTTCGTGCTGAGCTTTCACAGCTCGTCTCTCGCACCTGGCCGAAACCCTTACGTGCGCACGCAAGCCGACCTCGACGAATTCTACCGCCGCCTTGGTGGCGTGCTGGAGGCGATGTCGTCCCGGTTGGGGTTCCGTTTCGCCAGCCTGGCCGAACTGCCCGGGCTGCTGCGGGAAGCCTGAACCGGGCGGGATGGGCGGACGTTGCTTAAGGAAGCAAGGCCTTCGTTTTTTCAAAAAAGAAGCAAAAAACTTTTGGTCCCTGTCGGCGGCTGCTGAAAAATTCGCCGACAGGGAGCAAAAGTTTTTTGGTCCTTTTTTTCAAAAAAGGACTGCTTGCTTTCTCTTCCCCATGTCCGCGTAAACGTCCCGGCATACCTGCAAGCTTTCCCTCGCCGCCGGACGGAATGCTAGGCTGCCGTCATGGATGCGACAGGTCAGAAGATGGAACGCGGTCTAGCCGAAGCCGAGCAACGCATCGTCGAATTGGAACAACTCGTCTCGCGCGTCCGGCACGACGTGAACGGCGCGCTCACACCAGCCCTGATGGCTGCCGACAGGCTTCGGTCCAGCACAGACCCGGCCGTGAGCGCCGCGGCGGAGAAGATAGCCGCGTCCATCCTGCGCGCCACGGCGATATTGAAGGGGACGCGAGGGACCGTGCCGTCGCGGGGCAAGTAAGCGGGGCGCGTCTCAGGGAACGAAGCAACGCTTGCTCACCTGCCTGGCACTACTCCTCCATCTCGCTCCACGTATGCCCCGCTTGCGCCAGCAACGCCTCCGCTCTGTCCGGCCCGGCACTGCCAGCCGCATACATCTCGGGCTCGTCGCCGGCGTGCTGCAGCGCCGGATCCACCGCGGCCCAGCTCGCCTCTATCATGTCGGCGCGCTGGAACAGCGTGGGGTCGCCGATCAGGCAATCATACAGCAATGTCTCGTAACCCACGTTCGGCTCGAGCGTGAACGAATCCTTGTAGGCGAATGACATCTTCACCGGCGCCAGAACCATCTTCGGCCCGGGATGTTTGGCGCTTATGGTGAGCGTCATGCCCTCGTTGGGCTGCATCTCCAGGATGAGAAGGTTCTCTTCCAGGGCACCCACCTCGGTGTCACGGAACAGCGCGTAGGGCGGCTTGCGGAAATGAACCACCACCTGCGTCTGCCGCCCGCCCATTCGCTTGCCGGTGCGCAGGTAGAACGGCACGCCTGACCAGCGCCAATTGTCTATGCCGAATTTCAGCGCGACATAGGTCTCCGTCCGGCTGTCTTTGGCCACGTTCGGCTCGTCCCTGTAGCCGGGCACGTCCTTGCCCTGCACATGGCCAGCGGCATATTGGCCGCGCACGACGTCCTGCGGCAGCACAGGGTGTATCGCCTGCAGCAGCTTGGCCTTTTCGTTGCGCACCGATTCGGCGTCGAACGAGTTCGGCGGCTCCATCGCGATCATGCTGAGCAATTGGAAGAGATGGTTCGGCACCATGTCGCGCAGCGCGCCGGTGGGCTCGTAGAAGGCGCCGCGCTGCTCCACGCCGATCGTCTCGGCGGCGGTGATCTCCACGTAGTCGATGTGGTCGCGCTTCCAAAGAGGCTCGAAGATGCCATTGGCAAAACGCAGCGCCATGATGTTCTGCACCGTCTCCTTGCCGAGGAAATGGTCGATGCGGAAGATCTGGGTCTCATCTGCCTGGGAGAGCACCTGCGCGTTCAGCTTCCTGGCCGAGTCCAGGTCGGCGCCATACGGCTTCTCGATCACCACACGTCGGAAGGCGCCCTCCTCCTGCTTTAGCAGGCCGGCGCGGCCGAGTTGCTCCACCACTTCGCCGAAGAACCTGGCGGCCACGGCAAGATAGAACACGGCGTTGCCGGACACGTGGTCACGCAGCCTGGCCATGTCTTCCGGCTTGGTGAAATCGGCCTGCACGTAGTCCAGCCGCTGCGTCACCCAGCCCCAGGATGTTTCGTCGATATGCTCGACGTAGAACTCGGCCGTCTTGTCGTGGGTGAAATCCTGCATGGCGGCGCTGAGTTCGCCCTTCCAGCCCTCCATGTCGGACGCCACCCGGTCCACGCCGATGATCTTGAACCCGTCATCGAGCAGCTTGTCGCCGGCCAGATTGTAGAGTGCGGGCATCAACAGGCGCTTGGTGAGATCTCCATGGGCGCCGAAGATCACCAGCGTGGCGGCCGGCGCTGCCACTACGCCAGCTTTGGCCGTCTCCTTGTCGGAGCTGGTCGGTTTGGAGGTGGCGGATTTCGATGGCGCGGTGTCGGGCAAAGGGGGGCTCCTCACGGTGATCAATTAGGCAGTAAGCAAGCAGTTCTTTTTTGAAAAAAAGAACCAAAAAACTTTTGCTCCCTGTCGGCGGTTGCTGAAACGCGGCGCGACAGCGGACCAGAAGTTTTTTGCTTCTTTTTTTTAAAAAAGAAGGCCTTCCTTGCTTCGCACCAGTCAAACCCAAAACAAGTCGGCACGAAAGCCCGCCTTGTGTCCGCTCACGTGAAGCGAACCACCTCGCCCACCGCCCGATGCGCCTGGTCGATCGCGGAATCCGTATAGGCCGCCGCACCCGAATCCGAATTGGCGATGGCAATACGCCCGAACAGCGCACGGCCGATTTCGTGCGGCGCCTGCCCGGGCGCCCAGACAGGATCGAACAGGTAGTTATACTCGTAGGCGTAGCCATGCGGCCAGCGGTTTACGGTGATCGCCGTGATGTCCGTAGCGGCATCGAACCCGGCAGGCCCGAGCGTGCGCGCGAGCTGGTCGCGTATGTTGCGCTCGAACGTGTCGAACGACGTCGCCAGCAGGTCCGCGTGGCCGAGCCGGTGCTGCGTACGCTCGTCCACCCCGGGGTGGCACGGCACCCGGGTCATGCGCAGGAGAATCGGCTCGTCTGGCGAGCGGACGGAGCTGTAGCCACCGATGTCGACCACGGGATTCAGCCACATCGTCGTGTGATACATGCCCGGCGCGTAGATCTGGTTCACCCCAAGCTTGTGGAACGCGCGCCAGTTGGCGAGTGCCACCGTGGTATAGACCAGCGGGATCTTCACCAGGTAATGCAGCGCGTCCTTCTGTGCGCCACCCATCTCCGGGCAGATATACGGGATCATCATGTTGTAGCCTGCCATGATGCAGGCACGGCCGCGCACGCGCACCACCGCGCCGCCTTGCGCATAGGCCAGCTCCACGCCGGTGGATGCGTCCGCACCGCCGAGGTTGCGCGCGCCGACGACCACGCTGCCCAGCCGTATGCGCACCCCCTGCCCCGGCCGGTCGAGTTGCGCGTAATCCAGCCGGCTGGTGACCGCGTCCTCCACACTCGTGCCGGGCAGCGCGGCTGGAATCAGCTTGCGCGTCAGTAACCGCACGATGCTGGCGTTGCCGTCAGGAAAATGAAAAACGTAGGAGCTGGTCCCCGCATAGCCGGATGCCGTGTAGCCCATGCGCGGCGCCGCCCCTTCCGCCAGGCCCAGACCCTGAAACCCGGGGAAATCGAACGTCCAGACGTCCAGCGCGGAGACGGCATCTATGCCCACGCCCCACTCGTCATGGCTGAGCGCCTGGAAATATGGCAGCACGCCCGGATCGGCACCCGCCACATGCACCAGGTAATCCGCGTAGCTCAGGCGCGAGAGCCGCGCCTTTTTCTCGTCGGACGACAGCCCCGGCATGTAGTCCGTGTGGGCTTCCTGGATGCGTATGATGTCGGCTTGCACGCGCGCAGAGAGCGGTGCGCCGGCCAGTATCTCCGTCCATCTGCGCCCGGTGCTGCCAGGCGTCAGGTGGTCGGCGCCGAACGCCTCCCGGTTGAAGAACACGCCGCGCGACATGCCGAGCTTCTGATAGAAATCCTTGTGCGTGCAGGCTTCTTCCAGCTTGACGGGTGCTACCCCGAGCGCGCGGAGCAGGCCGTCCGACACGCGGCTGTAGGGATAGGGCGAGTCGATCTCCAGCGTGCCGCCGTTGATCAGCTCGGTGCGGCCGCGCAGCACGAACTCGTTACGTTTGGCGTGGCCGCCGACATCGTCGTGATTGTCCAGGACCAGGATGCGCGCGCCGGGATGCGCCTCGCGATAGAAATACGCCGCCGACAACCCGCTGATGCCGGCACCAACCACCACCAGGTCGTAGGCATCCTCGCCAGGCACGGGCGCAGGCGCGGTATGCCAGAAACTGCCGTCCCGCAGGCTATGCGCCACCTCGAAAGAACCGGGATGGCTGCCGCGCATGCCGGTGAGCGCCGGCGGGTAGTAGCCGCGCGTGTCCTGTGGCGCGGGGGCGCCAGGCAGGGCAGCGGCCAGACCTGTGGCGGCGACGCCGTTCAGGAAGTCGCGGCGCAGGATCGGGCGGTGCATGCCCAGGCGTCTGTCGTCTTCGGTCATGGGCGGGGTCTCCGGTGGGCGAAGCAAGGAAGGCCTTCTTTTTTGAAAAAAAGAAGCAAAAAACTTTTACGACCGCGCATTTGCCGCGCGCTGGATCTCCCCGGAAAATCACGCATGCTGCAAATGCGGGGGAGTAAAAGTTTTTTGCTTCTTTTTTTCAAAAAAGAAGGCCTTCCTTGCCTTACTTCCCCCCAAACACCGCCACCCTCTTTTCCAGAAAAGCCGCAACCCCCTCCCGGCAATCGGGGCTTCGCCCCGCCACTTTCTGCAACTCCCGTTCCAGCGCAAGCTGGCTCTCCAGGTCCGACGACAAAGCCGCCCAGCCCGCGCGCCGGATAAGCCCAAGCGCCACAGTGGGTCCGGACGCCAGCGACGCCGCGATCCCGGCCGCCTCCGTCTCTACCAGCTCGTCGGTCACCACGCGGTTGATCAGCCCCCAGGCGAGTGCGGTCTCGGCCGGCAGCTTGTCGCCAAGGAGCATCAGCTCCATCGCACGCACCCGGCCCACGGTGTGTGCCAGCAGCAGCGCCGAGCCGCCGTCGGGTACCAGGCCCACGCGCCGGAACGCCTGCAGGAAATACGCGCTCCTGCCGGCCACGATCATGTCGCAAGCCAGCGCCACCGAGGCGCCGATGCCGGCGGCCGCGCCGCAAACCGCGGAGATGATCGGCACCCGGCAGTCCTTGATCGCGCGTATCAGCGGGTTGAAGGAGCTCTCCAGCCGGGCGCCCGCGTCGTCACTCGCCGGGCCGCCGCCGGACAGGTTTGCGCCAGCGCAAAAGGCGCGTGGGCTGCCCGCCAGCACGATGGCGCGCGCAGTGGCCGCAGCCTCGTCCAGCCTGGCGTGCAGCGCCTCCGCCATGTCGCCGTCCATGGCGTTGAGCGCCGCCGGCTTGTTCAGCCGCAGCGTAGTCACGTCGCCTGCCGTCTCGATGAGTATGCTGTCCGCCATGTCCGTCCCGCTTTGGTTGCCGCAGCTTGGTTTTGCGCAAAGGGAGCGGCTAGGGTGCCGCCAAGTCAAGCGAGGGGTGTGTGCATGGTCCGGCCGGTCAGCTTCATGCTTGGCGCAGTGCTGTGCCTGACGGCGGGCGCCGCGACGCAAGGCTGGGCCCGCACGCTCACGCCGCACGACCTCGTAACGCTGGACCGCGTGTCGGACCCGCATCTCTCGCCGGACGGCAAGACGGCTGTCTATGATGTCCGCAGCACGGACTACGCGGCGAACAAGAGCGTGCATGCAATCTGGATGGTCTGCCCTTCCTGCCAGACAGGCGGCGAGTGGCGCCTGGCCGCCTCCGACGGTGGCGCCACCAGCCCGCGCTTCTCGCCAGATGGCAGATACGTCTATTTCCTGTCCGCCCGCGCCGGCGGCAACCAGCTCTGGCGCACGGACATAAGTGCGGCGCACGCGGGCGGCGCGCCGATGCAGGTGATGCATCTGCCGCTGGAAATCGGCAGCTACCGCCTCACGCCGGACGGGCACGCCGTGGTGCTCTCGCTGGCGGTGTTCCCGGACTGCCCGACGCCCGCCTGCACGAAGCAGCGCCTGGACGCCCGCGCCGCGAACAAGGCCAGCGGCGTGTTGTACGACCATCTATTCGTGCGGCACTGGGACGAATACGCGGACGGCACGCGCAACCAGCTCTGGCTGGTGAGGCTGGATGCGAACGGTGCCGCAGGCGACGCGCAACCGCTGATGCGCGGCTTCGACGGCGACAGCCCGGGCAAACCCTTCGGCGGCGACGACGATTTCGCGATCTCGCCCGACTCGCGCACGCTGGTCTTCTCCGCGCGACGGGCCGGCCGCACCGAGCCGTGGAGCACCAATTTCGACCTCTACCAAATGTCGCTGGACGGCGCAGGCGCGCCGCAAGACCTCACCTCGGCGAACAAGGCGGGGGACACTGCGCCGCTGTTCTCGCCGGACGGCCGCACGCTGGCCTACAAGGCGATGCGCCGCCCCGGCTTCGAGGCCGACCGCTTTGCCATCATGCTGCGCGACGTAGCCAGCGGCGCCACCCACGAGCTGGCGCCGGACTGGGACCGCTCGGCCGACGCGATGCGGTGGTCGCCTGATGGCAAGCGCCTCTACGTCACCGCCGACGACACCGGCGTGCACGCGCTGTTCGCCATCGACGCGCAGACCGGCGCGGTGACGCAATTGACCAAAGACGGCCACGTCTCCGACATCGACGCGGTCGGCAGCACGGTGGTGTATGCGCGTGACAGCCTGGCCGGCCCCGCACAGCTCTTCATCAACCCCGCATCGCCGCAGCAGATCACCCACGCCAACGCCGACAGACTGGCCGGCGTGACGCTGGCGCCCTACGCGCCGTTCAGCTTCACCGGCTGGAACGACGAGACGGTGCACGGCTACGTCATGCAGGCCGTGGGCAGCCAGCCCGGCCAGAAATACCCGGTGGCGTTCCTGATACATGGCGGCCCGCAAGGCAGCTTCGGCGACAGCTGGAGCTACCGCTGGAACCCGCAAACCTATGCCGCCGCAGGCTACGCCTCGGTGTTCGTCGATTTCCACGGCTCGACCGGCTACGGCCAGGCGTTCACCGACGCGATCAGCGGCCATTGGGGCGACCGGCCGCTTGCCGACCTGCAAGCCGGCTGGGCCGCCGCCCTGGCCAGATACCCATACCTGGACGGCAGCCGCGCCTGCGCGCTCGGCGCGTCCTACGGCGGCTACATGGTCTACTGGATGGCGGGCGTTTGGAACACGCCCTGGCGCTGCCTGGTGGACCATGACGGCGTGTTCGACAACCGGATGATGGGCTACGCCACCGAAGAACTCTGGTTCTCCGAATGGGAGAACGGCCACGCGACACCCTGGGACAACCCGGCAAACTACGAGCGCTTCAACCCGGAAACCCACGTTGCCGACTGGCACGTGCCGATGCTGGTGATACACAGCGCCAAGGATTACCGCATTCCGTTGGAGCAGGGCCTGGCGGCATTCACGGCCATGCAGCGGCGTGGCATTCCCAGCGAGTTCCTGACGTTTCCTGACGAGAACCATTGGGTGTTGAAGCCGCAGAACTCGGAGCTTTGGCAGCAGACGGTTTTGGCGTGGCTGGATCGGTGGACGAAGAAGTAAGGCAAGGCCTTCTTTTTGAAGAAAGAAGCAAAAAACTTTCACCACCTGCGCAGGTTCAGATGCCTCGGTTTATCTGCAGATACCCGATTGCTGCAGATGCGGGGTAGCGAAAGTTTTTTGCTTCTTCTTTCAAAAAAGAAGGCCTTTCTTGCCTTTGCAAGTGTCAACCCAAAGCGGCTTCCGCCGTTTGCCGCGCGAACGCCCGACCTCCTACTTAGGCAGGACTGATGGCTGCGGCGGATACTGCATGATCAGCCGGTTTGCGGAATGCGATATCCACAGATGCACCTTCTGCATGAAGTCAGCGCCGAGCAGCATCTCCTCATCGCCACCCTCGCCGTATTCCACGTCCTCCAGCAACGAGCCGACATGATGATGGCTGACACCATTGTTCATCTGCGCGATGATCTCTATCGACATGTTATGTATCTCGAAGCTGCCGATCTTCACGGCGGAAAACACGTGCGGCATCGAATCCACGAGAAACCGGCCGGCTCCCTTGCTGCCCTTCCGCGTGCAACTGGGACAGGTCCACGCCCAGACGGCTGGCCGTCTTGCGATACATGACCGTCTGCGCAGCCCCGGTGTCGATCAAAGCCCGTACCGGATGGCCCTCTATCTGTAGATCGATCATCATC